>NZ_JASCPP010000154.1:0-11302 GCF_029959745.1 Pseudomonas sp. PS01298
CGCGAATACGCTGGATCTGCCACTGCAGAGGTCGACTGACACACCGCTTTCGCGAGCAAGCCCGCTCCCACATTTGGATCTCCTTCACCTTATAGTCAGCGAAAGAACTCACCGGGCGTCGCATCAAACTGCTGTCGAAACGCGTTGATGAATGCCGAGGTGGATTCGTAGCCACAGCCCAGCGCCACATCCGTCACCCGCTCGCCTTGCTCCAGGGCGGGCAGGGCGGTCAATAGCCTCAGGCGCTGGCGCCAGGCCCGGAACGTCAGGCCGGTGTCCCTCAAGAACAAACGGCTGAGGGTTTTCTCGCTGACCCCCAGCTTCTGGCTCCACTGCCCCAGGGTAGTCTGCTGTTCCGGGTGCAGGTTGAGGCTGCGGTAGATCTGGCGCAGGCGCGGGTCGTGGGGCAACGGCAGCATCAGGTCGACCTGCGGCGCTGCCGCCAGTTGGTCGAGCACCACCTGGGCCAGCCGACCGTCCGGGCCATCCTCGGCGTACTCCACTGGCAGTTCACTGAAGCTGCGGATCAACTCACGCAACAGGTTGCTCACCTCCAGCACCTGGCAACGCTCGGCTGCCCAGGTGGTGACGCTGCAATCGAGGTACAAACTGCGCATCTCCGTGTGCGGCGAGCTGAATACCCGGTGCGGCATGCCCGCTGGGATCCACACCGCGCGTTGCGGCGGGGCGACGAAGCGGCCGACGCTGGTCTGGATCTCCAGCACCCCGGAGATCGCGTAGGACAATTGCACCCACGGGTGGCTGTGCCGACGCGTCAGTGCGCGGTTGGGCAGCGATTCGGTACGGCCATACACCGGCCGTGGCAGGCTGGAAAGCCCGGGCACGCTGCGGCGCACGGTGTTGGCATGTCCTTTAGGCGGCATTTACTGGCTCATTGGCGTTAGTCGGTAACAGGCCGTTACGTTAGAGTCGCGATGACGCTCTTGGCAACCCCCGGAAGATCCGCTTATGACTCGCCCTCGTTTTCTGCCCGACAACTTCACCCTGACGCTGATCGCCACGGTGATCCTCGCCTCCCTGCTGCCCGCCAGCGGCCAGACCGCCGTGGCCTTTGGCTGGGTCACCAACCTGGCCATCGCGCTGCTGTTCTTCCTGCATGGCGCCAAGCTGTCGCGCCAGGCCATCGTGGCCGGTGCGGGGCACTGGCGCCTGCACTTGCTGGTGTTCAGCCTGACCTTCGTGCTGTTTCCGCTGCTGGGCCTGGCGCTCAAGCCGCTGCTCTCGCCGCTGATCGGCAAAGACCTGTACATGGGCATGCTCTACCTTTGCGCCTTGCCGGCCACGGTGCAATCGGCGATTGCCTTCACCTCGCTGGCGCGCGGCAATATCCCTGCGGCGATCTGCAGCGCGGCGGCCTCCAGCCTGTTCGGCATCTTCCTCACGCCGTTGCTGGTGACCTTGCTGCTCAACGTGCACGGCGACGGCGGCTCCACGGTCGATGCGATCCTCAAAATCAGCGTGCAATTGCTGCTGCCGTTTGTCGCCGGGCAGATCGCCCGCCGCTGGATCGGCGCGTGGGTGGGCCGCAATAAATCCTGGCTGAAGTTCGTCGACCAGGGCTCGATCCTGCTGGTGGTGTACGGCGCGTTCAGCGAAGCGGTCAACGAAGGCATCTGGCACCAGATCCCGCTGTGGGAACTGGGTGGCCTGGTTGTCGCCTGCTGCGTGTTGCTCGGCCTGGTGCTGGTGGCGTCGACGCTGTTGGGCAAGGCCTTTGGCTTCAACCAGGAAGACCGCATCACCATTCTGTTCTGTGGCTCGAAGAAGAGCCTGGCGACCGGCGTACCGATGGCCCAGGTGCTGTTCGCCGGGGCGACCATGGGGGTGCTGATCCTGCCGCTGATGCTGTTTCACCAGATCCAGTTGATGGTCTGCGCGGCGCTGGCCCAGCGCTATGCCAAGCGCCCGGAAAGCATTCCCGAGATGATGGGGCAGGTGGATCCTTGATCTAGCGCACACCTTTGGACGCGGCGCCTCAAGTTAACGCCCGGGCAGACGACTTAGTGGGTAAGAGCCCAATAAGGAGTGTCGACATGAGCGTCAAGCGTCTTTCGGTAATGGCAGGCCTCCTGGGTGTCTGGGCGAGTACGTGCGGCGCCGCGCAGATCGTGGGGCAGGGCAGCATTGAGTTCCACGGCAGTATCGTCGAAGGCGGGTGTGCGACAAATACGCACAGTGGCGCGGTGATGGAATTGCACGAGTGTGCCGTCGCCAGCCGCGGCAGCCACTTCGATGTACGCGGTGTGGCGCCGGTGGCCAGTGTCGACGCGGCCCACGTGCTGCTGGTCGCGGACAGTGGCAACGGGCGGTATTACGACCAGCGCTATGTGCTCGTCGATGGCGCCGGCAAGCCGATCCGGTCGGGGAACTACGTGGTGACCATGACCTTACCGTGACCCCGCTGAGGGTATTTTGAGGGGGATGAGCGTCAACAGCCGGCCGAGAAACCTATAGAATGCTCGGCGGCGGCGCTTGTCCTGGGTGGCCGCTTGATCATCGCCAGAGTACCTCGCCCTTCAATGAGCATTTCAGCCGCAACCCCCCAAGCCAACTGGCAACCGGTCATCGCCCTGGCGCTGGCCGCGTTTGTGTTCAACACCACCGAGTTCGTGCCCGTGGGGCTGCTCAGCGCCATTGGCGCCAGCTTCGACATGCCCATCGCCAGTGTCGGCCTGATGCTCACCATCTATGCGTGGATCGTGTCGCTGACCTCGCTGCCGGTGATGCTGCTGACCCGCAACGTCGAGCGGCGCAAGTTGCTGATCGTGCTGTTCGGCATGTTTATCGCCAGCCATATTCTTTCCAGCGTAGCCACCAGCTTCGGCATCCTGATGCTCAGCCGGGTCGGCATCGCCTTGTCCCATGCGCTGTTCTGGTCGATCACCGCGTCCCTGGCCGTGCGCCTGGCGCCGGAAGGCAAGCAGGTGCAGGCGCTGGGCTTGCTCGCCACCGGCACCTCGCTGGCGATGGTTCTGGGCATTCCGCTGGGCCGCCTGCTCGGCGAAGCCATGGGCTGGCGCACGACCTTCCTGGTCATCGGCGCCTTCGCTGCTGCCCTGGTGTTCTGGCTGGCGCGCACCTTGCCGCCGTTGCCGAGCCAGAACTCCGGCTCCCTGCGCAGCCTGCCGCTGCTGTTCAAGCGTCCGGCGCTGGTGGCGTTGTATGTGCTCACGGCCATGACCGTCACCGCGCAATTCACCGCCTACAGCTATATCGAACCCTTCGTCGAAGGCGTGGCCGGCATGAGCGGCAGCGCGGTCACCCTGATCCTGCTGGTGTTCGGCGGCGCGGGCATCATTGGTTCGCTGCTGTTCAGCCTGGTGCACCGCTTCAACCCTCACGTGTTTGTAGTCGGCGCGGTGTTCCTGCTGGCGGCGTGCCTGTCGCTGCTGCTGCCGTTGAGCGGCGCCGAATCCTACCTGGTGATCCTCAGCGTGTTCTGGGGCATGGCGATCATGGGCTTCGGCCTGGCCATGCAATCCAAGGTGCTGGTCCTCGCGCCGGACGCCACCGACGTGGCGATGGCGATGTTCTCCGGCATCTACAACATCGGTATCGGCGGCGGTGCGCTGATGGGCAGCTGGGTCGGCAGCCACTTTGGCTTTGCCTGGATCGGCGCGGCGGGCGGCTTGCTGGCGGCGGTGGCGTTGATCGGCTATTGCCTGGCGATTCGTCGGTTCGGCACGGGTGTGCCCGCAACCCCGCGGTAAAACGCTAAAACCAGACAAGTCTTACAGGGCGCCATGATGCCCATTGCTACCGTCGCCCAGGACCGCCCACGTCCTGTGGTGACGGCACCTGAAGAGCAATGGAGTCACTTGTGCAAAGACGTTTGACCGCAGAATTCCTCGGAACCTTCTGGCTGACTTTCGGCGGATGTGGCAGCGCCATTCTGGCGGCTGCGTTCCCTGGGTTGGGGATTGGCTTCGCCGGCGTGTCACTGGCGTTCGGCCTGACCGTGTTGACGATGGCCTACGCGGTGGGCGGTATCTCCGGTGGGCATTTCAACCCGGCGGTGACCCTCGGCCTCTGGGCCGGGCGCCGCCTGTGCGGGGGGAAAGTGCTGCCCTATATCGCGGCGCAAGTGGTTGGGGCCATTGCGGCTGCAGCGGCGCTGTATGTGATCGCCAACGGTCAACCCGGTTTCGAGATGGGCGGCTTTGCTGCCAACGGCTACGGCGAGCTGAGCCCGGGCCTGTTCGACATGAAGGCTGCGTTGCTGGCCGAAGTGATCGCCACGTTCTTCTTTGTGCTGATCATCATGCGCGTGACCGCGCCGGGCGCGCCCGCAGGCTTTGCACCGATTGCCATCGGCCTGGCGCTGACCCTGATTCACCTGGTCCTGATCCCGGTGACCAACACCTCGGTCAACCCCGCGCGCAGCACCGGCCCGGCGTTGTTCGCCGGCGGTGAGTACATTGCGCAGTTGTGGTTGTTCTGGCTGGCGCCGATGGTCGGTGGGGTATTGGGGGCATTGGCAGCTCGTGGCCTGACGGTAAATACACCCCAGAGTTGATAGCTGCCGCCCCAGGCGCGGTCAGGCCACCGGGATCAGCGGATCAGCCGCGGCCAGCGCGGTGGCCCGATCAGCAACGGGTGGGTAGATCCACACGGTGTTGATCTGCTGTTTAAGCTCCTTGGCTTCCTGGCCCACCAGTTTGAGCTGACGATCCCAGCCCTCGGTGTACACCGCGCCCCAGGCACCGAGGTCGAGGCAGGTGACGTATTTGGGCTGGCTGTAGGTCATCGGGGCCACACCGATCAAGTCGGCGGCGACGTTGTTGCCGGCGTAGCGGCCCAGGGCAATGGCGTGCTGGCAGGACATGCCGGCGAAGTGACCCAGGTCATCGGTGGCGGCGTAGGCCACATCACCGGCGGCAAAGACATCGGCCAGGCCCTTGGCCTTGAGGTTGCCGTCCACATGCAGGCGGCCCTGGGGATCAAGGGTGCCGCTGACCTGATCGGTCAGCGGGTTGGCGCGAAAGCCGATGGTCCAGATCACGGTACTGGACTCAATGCGTTGCCCATCGGCCAGGGTCACGCCGCCGGCATCCACCGCGGCCACTGAGGTGTTCAATCTCCATTCCAGGCCCAGGTGTTCGCTGGCTTGAACGATGGACGGGCGAATACCATCGCCCATGGAAGCCGCAATCTGCGGGCCGCGGTCCACCACGATCACACGAATATTGGCGTTGTCACCCAGTGCTTCGCGCAGGCGTGCCGGCATTTCGGTCGCGGTCTCGATCCCGGTAAACCCGCCGCCGGCCACCACCACAGTGTTACGTGCCGGGCTGTCGGGCAGGTTGTTCAACCCCTTGATGTGCGCTTCGAGGCGCGTGGCATCTTCGATCTGGTCCACATCGAACACGTGCTGGATGCCTTCCATCTGTGGCCGATTCAGACGGCTGCCAGCGGCTAGAACCAGGCGATCGTACGTGAGGGTGGTGGCTATGCCAGCCGCATTGCGGTAGGTCACCTGCTTGCCATTTTCATCGATGCGGTCGGCGGCGCCCTCGATGAAGTCCACGCCGACCGCCGCAAACAATGGCCCCAGCGGTGCTTGCATGGCATGCACGTCGGCTTCGTAGAAACGTGGACGAATACGGAGCGCCGGCTGTGGGGCCAGCACGCTGATCTGCACGTCATGGCGATTATGTTTATCCAGCAGGCGTGCAGCGCTCAAGGCGCTCCAGACACCGCCGAAGCCGGCGCCGATGATAAGGATGTGCTGCTTCATGGGGATGCTCCAGGGACCAGGTCGATACGATTGCTCAAGGTGCAATGCGTTACCGGCCTACTCTAAGAGCGCGGTTGTTTGTCGGGTAGGACACAAAACCCTGAATTACTGCCAACCGGCCTGCTGTCAGCGGGAAAAGCGCGCGCGGTAGTCGCGAGGGGAAATCGACAGGTGGCGATGGAAGGTGTAGCGCATGCGTTCTTCATCGCCAAAGCCACACAGGTGCGCGACTTGGTCGATGTTGCGCTGGGAGTCTTCCAACAGGCGTCGTGCCGCCTCCACGCGAAACAACTCGATGGCCTTGGCCGGGGTGCGCCCGGTTTTTTGCTTGTAGACCCGGGCGAAATTGCGCGGGCTCATGCGGCTTTGTTCTGCCAGGCGCTCCACCGTAAGCTCGCTGTCGCTGAGGTTATCGGCGATCCACAGGTGCAAGGCGTCGAAACCCGCAGTGTCATCGGTCTGGGCTTGCAGCAGTTGGCTGAACTGGGCCTGGCCACCGGGCCTTTTGAGAAACACCACCAGCTCCCGCGCCACTTGCAGGGCGACGTGACGCCCGCAATCGGCCTCGACCAACGCCAGCGCAAGGTCGATACCGGCACTCACGCCTGCCGACGTCCACACATTGCCTTGTTGGACAAAGATCGCGTCCATGTCCACTTCGATGCTCGGGAACCCGCGCTTGAGCATGTCGCACATCGCCCAGTGCGTGGCAGCGCGCCGGCCTTGGAGCAAGCCGGCCTGGGCCAGCAGGAACGTGCCGCTGCACACCGAAGCCGTGCGCCGGGCCTGGGTGGAGGCATGACGCAGCCAGTCCACCAGGTCGGTGTTGGCGGCCATCGCCTGTTGAATGGCGGGGGCGCCGGGTACGATCAAGGTGTCGAGGGTGGCGGGGTCAAATTGCGCCAGTGGCAGGGTATCGACGCTCAAGCCTTCGGCTGTTGGCATCAAGCCACCCGCCAGGCTGGCGGTGTGCATCACATAGCCCGGCAGGCCACGCTCGACCATGGCCTTGGTGGCCGCCCAGAACACGGTCTGGGCGCCGGTCAGGTCGAGCAGGCCCATTTGCGGGTAGGCCAGGAACACCAAGGTGCGCGACTGGCCGAGCGGCTGGACGGGGGTCATAGCGCCGACAACACCGCCTCCAGTTTTTCCTGGTCCCGCGCAAACTGGCGAATGCCTTCTGCGAGTTTCTCAGTGGCCATCGCGTCTTCGTTCGAAGCCCAGCGGAACTGTGCTTCGGTCAACTGCAGGCGCGCTTCGCCGTCGGCGCCCGGGGTGAGTTTGCGTGCCAGCGGGCCCTGGTCTTCATCAAGCTTTTGCAGCAGTTCCGGGCTGATGGTCAGGCGGTCGCAACCGGCCAGCTGTTCGATCTGGCTGAGGGTGCGGAAGCTGGCGCCCATCACCACGGTCTTGATGCCGTTGGCCTTGTAGTAGTTGTAGATGCGCGTGACCGACTGCACGCCGGGGTCTTCGGCACCGGTGTAGTCCAGGCCGGTGTTCTTGCGGTACCAGTCGTAGATGCGGCCCACGAACGGCGAGATCAGAAACACGCCGGCGTCGGCACAGGCAGCCGCCTGGGCGAAGGAGAACAGCAGCGTCAGGTTGGTCTGGATACCGGCCTTTTCCAGGCGCTCGGCGGTGCGGATGCCTTCCCAGGTCGAGGCCAGCTTGATCAGCACGCGATCGCGGCCGATGCCGGCCTGGTCGTAGAGGGCGATCAACTGGTTGGCCTTGGCCCACAGCGCGTCTTCGTCGAATGACAGGCGCGCGTCGACCTCAGTGGAGATGCGCCCCGGAATCACCTTGAGAATCCCC
This sequence comes from Pseudomonas sp. PS01298, assembly GCF_029959745.1. Taxonomy (NCBI): domain Bacteria; kingdom Pseudomonadati; phylum Pseudomonadota; class Gammaproteobacteria; order Pseudomonadales; family Pseudomonadaceae; genus Pseudomonas; species Pseudomonas sp. PS01298. The sequence continues at coordinate 7,574 of NZ_JASCPP010000154.1, forward strand.
GCACCCACCGACACCGCGAAGTGGTCGCCGGCCAGGCCCACATCCCCTTTGGCATGGCTCACGGCGCGGCGCAGCAGGTCGGCGTATTCCGGGATGGCGGCGGCCTTGAGCAGCAGCGAAGGGTTGGTGGTGGCGTCCACCGGGCGCAGGCGGCTGATGGCTTCCAGGTCGCCGGTGTCGCAGACCACGGTGGTGAATTGCTTGAGTTGTTCGAGCTTGGACGTCATGAGCGGCAGTCTCCAAAAGAGGTTATTGGTTGAGGGCCTGTGCGGTATCCAGGTCGGTAATCAGGATGTCCAGGTAGCCGCCCTTGAGCGCGCCACGAATCGCCTGGACCTTGTTCAGCCCGCCGGCCAGGCCCAGCACGCGGTGGATGCTGCGCAGCTTGGGCAGCGCCACCGACACCACGAACTCTTCATCTTCTTCCAGTACCGGCTTGCCCTGGGCGTCGAAGTAGCGCAGGCAGATATCGCCGACAGCACCGCGCTCGGCCAGCAGGCGCAGCATGTCCTCGGTGTAGTAGTTGCCGCTGTTGCGCAGCAGTTGCGAAGGCTCCAGGTCGCCGATGCCGACGATGGCCAGGGTGATGCTGTCAAAGCGTTGCAGCACTTCCTTGACCTCTTCCATCTGCACGATGCGCTGCTTGCTCTCCACCGATTGCTCGATGCTTTGCGAGGGCAGCAGGAACGCCGGGCAGTTGAGCAGGGTGGCCAGGCGCTGGGTCAGCAAGGTCGCTTCAAACGCGCCTTTGTTACCGACGCCACCCAACAGTTGTACCACTTCCTGGGCGCCTTGTTTGCCCGGTTGTGCATGCAGGTGGCCGACCATGGCGCGAATGGTGCTGCTCCACGACGAAATGCCGATGTGATCCTGCGGCGACAGGCTGGTCTCCAGGTAATGCGCGGCGGCCGAGCCGATGGCCTGCTTGATGCTCTCGTCATTGCCCGGTTCGGTGGCTTCGACCACGATCACCCGGCGCACGCCATAGCGGCGCTGCAACTGGGTTTCCAGCTCCAGGTGCAGGCCTTGCAGGCGCATCACGCTGATCTTCACCACGCCTTCCTGCAGCGCCCGACGCAGGGCGCGGCTGATAAAGGATTGGGACAGGTCGAGCTGTGCGGAAATCTCGGACTGCTTGAGCCCTTCTTCGTAATAGAGGCTCGCGATCTTGGTGATCAGGCGCTGTTCTTCGATTTGGCTCATGAAGGCCTCAGTGGTGACATCAATGCGGGTGAGGATACCAAACCCTTACGACATGATCAGGCCGCCGTCGATATTGATCGCCTGGCCGGTCAGGTAGGCGGCATCGTCGGAGGCCAGGAACGCCACCAGGCCTGCCACATCCGAGGGTTTGCCGGCCCGCCGCAGGGGGATGTTCTTGACCCATTCGGCCATCAACTCGCCTTTGCCGTAGCGTTTTTCCTCGGTGCTGAGGATCTCGCCCCACACGCGGTCGTTGTAGTCCCACATTTCGCTTTCGATGATGCCGGGGCAAAACGCGTTGACCGTGATGTTATGCCGCGCCAGTTCCAGCGCCAGGCTCTGGGTGATACCGATCACGCCCATTTTGCTCGCGGCGTAGTGCGGCGTATAGATGAACCCCTGGCGGCCCTGGCCGGACGAGGTGTTGATCAGCCGCCCGCTGCCTTGCTTGACCATGTATTTGGCCGCTTCCCGGCAGCCCAGCCACACGCCGGTGGTGTTGACCTGCAGCACCTTGTCGAAGTCGGCGCGGGGCATTTTGTCGTAGTGGTCGATGGTGATGATGCCGGCGTTCTGCACCGACACGTCGATGCTGCCAAAGCGTGCGTGGCCTTCGCGGTAGAGCTTTTCAATGTCGTCTTCACGGGTGACGTCGATGGCCAGGGCCAGGGCGTCGACCTTGTATTCCCGGGCCAGTTGGTCGGCGGTGAAGGTCACGCGTTCCAGGTCATTGGAAGCCAGTACCAGGTTGGCGCCTTCCTGGGCGAAGCGCTCGGCAATGCCGGCGCCGATGCCACGGCAGGCGCCGGTGATCACGATGGTTTTACCGCTGAAACGTTGCGACATCACAAGACTCCTTACCAGCAGACGAAGCCGCCATCGACCAGCAGGTCGACACCGGTGCAGAAAGACGAGGCCTGGCTGACCAGGAAAATCGCCGGGCCGACCATTTCTTCCACGCTGGCCATGCGGCCCATGGGCGTGGTCTGTTCAAAAATCTTCACCTGGTCGGCGACTTCCGGGCGCGAGTTCATCGGCGTCGCGGTGTAGCCGGGGCTGATGCAGTTGACCCGCAGGCCCTTGTCGGCCCATTCCATCGCCAGGCTTTTGCTCAGGTGGATCACCCCGGCCTTGGAGGTGTTGTAGTGCGCCTGCAGCAAGCCGCGGTTGACGATGCTGCCGGACATCGAGGCGATATTGACGATGGCGCCTTTGCCGCGCGGCAACATCACGGCGGCCTGGGCCTGGCAACTGAGGAAGATGCCCGTGAGGTTGATGTCCAGGGTGGTCTGCCAGCGCTGCAGCTCGAGGTCTTCGGCGGCCTGGGCGTTGGCGATGCCGGCGCAGTTGACCGCCACGCTCAGCGGGCCGAGTTCGGTTTCGGTGCGAGCGACGGCGGCGTCCAGCGCGGCGCGCTCGGTGACGGTGCCGCTCAGGGCCAGGGCACGACGGCCCAATGCCTGGATGCGTTCTACGGTGCTGGCAATACCGGGGCTGCCGGGCAGGTCAAAACACGCCACATCGGCGCCGGCCTCGGCCAGCCCGACGGCGATGGCCTGTCCGATCCCGCTGCCTGCACCGGTGACAAAAGCGACTTGGCCCTGAAGACTGAAAAGTTGCATGGATGACTCCGTTATTCATGGTTAGCAATACACCCCGCCTCGATCTGTCATTGGGGTGTGTCTGATTCAACGCGGGTGCCTGAGGGGGGGCTGCTGCGCAGCCCAACGCGGGGCAAGCCCGCTCACCACAAGGGGCGCGCTTTTACCGTTGGATAGATGTCACTGTCGGCACCGCTGACGAAGGCGGCCTGGCCCTGAAGACTGAAAAGTGGCATGGATGACTCCCTTATTCATGGTTGGCATTACCCCCCCCGCCCCCTGTGGTGAGCGGGCTTGCCCCGCGTTGGGCTGCGAAGCGGCCCCTCGATTTGCCACTGGGGTGTGTCTGATTCAACGCGGGGGCCTGAAGGGGGCTGCTGCGCAGCCCAACGCGGGGCAAGCCCGCTCACCACAAAGGGGTCGCGCTTTTACCGTTGGATAGATGCCACTGTCGGTCCCGGTGACGAAGGCGACCTGGCCCTGAAGACTGAAAAGTGGCATGGATGACTCCCTTACTAATGGTTAGCAATACACCCCCGCCCCCCCCTGTGGTGAGCGGGCTTGCCCCGCGTTGGGCTGCGAAGCGGCCCCTCGATCTGCCACCGGGGTGTGTCTGATTCAACGCAGGGGCCTGAGGGGGGCTGCTGCGCAGCCCAACGCGGGGCAAGCCCGCTCACCACAAAGGGGCGCGCTTTTACCGTTGGATAGATGCCACTGCCGGTCCAGGTGACGAAGGTGACTTGGCCCTGAAGACTGAAAAGTGGCATGGATGACTCCCTTATTCATGGTTGGCAATACCCCCCCCCGCCCCCTGTGGTGAGCGGGCTTGCCCCGCGTTGGGCTGCGAAGCGGCCCCTCGATCTGCCACTGCGGTGTGTCTGATTCAACGCAGGGGCCTGAAGGGGGCTGCTGCGCAGCCCAACGC
>NZ_JASCPP010000155.1:0-10941 GCF_029959745.1 Pseudomonas sp. PS01298
CGCGAATACGGTGCATCAGTCTCCGGATGCTTTGCTGACCCACCGCATTCGCGAGCAAGCCCGCTCCCGCACTGGGTCTGTGGTGTTGTTAAGAGTGATCGAACTCCAGTAGAAAATGCGGGCTGACCTGGCCTTCCAGCGCGGTCATGTGGTGTTCGGCGTCGCACATGTGTTCGTGCATCAGGCTGCGCACGGCTTTTTCATCGCCGGCGCGAAACGCGCTCAGCAACTGTTTGTGATAGTCGAGGTTGGCCGCGTCGAACTGCTTGCGCTTGGGCTTGTAGGCCTTTTTCAGCACCACCAGGTCACGCAGCAGGTCATTGAGGAACTGCGCCATGAAGCTCAGCAACGGGTTGGGGCATGCCTTGGCCAGCAGGTTGTGGAACTCCAGTTCCGCCAGGCGCTGTTCACGCTGGCCGGCCTCGCTGTCTTCCGGCGCGCTGCAGAAATCCACGTTGTCCTGCAGGGCCTGGTAGTCGTCCTCACTCAGGCGCCCGAGTACCGAGACGGCCAGTTCCACTTCGATGACCTTGCGCAACTGGTAGACCTGCTCGCCATCCAGGTGCTGGAAGTGCAGGTAGTTGCGCAAGGCGCGGCTGGCCGGCTCGGTACCCGCCTGGTTGAGGTAGGCGCCGCCGCTGGGGCCGGTGCGCGTGCTCACCAGGCCCTCGACTTCCAGCGCCTTGAGCGCCTCGCGGGCCGAGCCCTTGGAGCACTGGAAGCTTTCCATCAGCTCGCGCTCGGTGGGCAGGCGATCGCCGGGCTTGAGTGCATCGGTGACGATAGAGCGCTTGACCGACTCGACAATCACATCGGACAGCTTCTGGCGTTTGCGTCGTAGCGGGCGGCTTAGCATGGGTTCGATTTATCGTATTAATGCGGATAAATAGCACTTAATAACGATTGGGTCGCAGCGTCAACGCAGGGTGTCGTTTTCGGCCGCAACAGGTCGCAAACGGCGCGCTACTCCCAAGCGCCTGAATCGAGGCAGCGCGTCGACGCCGGCGGCTGCTTGCCATAGGCAAGGAAGTCGCCCACCCATTGGTTGACGCAGCCGCTGGGGCCTGGCGTGGCGGTGTCCTTGAGGTGCAATTGTGCAACCCGGGGCGCGGCCTTTTCGCCCGGCGCCGCATTCACCAGCACCATGCGCGCGACGCGGTCGGGAAACAGCGCGCCGTAGCGGCTGCCCAAGCGCGTGGCGCCGGCGTTACCGAGGTAGTGCAGCTGCGCGTCACCGAGTTGGGCCCGCACGAATTCCATGTCGCGCACGGCCTGCTCAAGACCATTCTTGTGCTTGAGGTCGCGCGGGCTGAGTTCGATCACGTCATAGCGATTGAGCAGCGTGCGATAAGCCTGGTTGGAATAGGCACCCCAGCGGCTGGCCAGTTGCACGGCGAAGGTGCCGCTGCGGTTGCGCCGGGTGGTGTCGCCAGCCTGGGCGAACACCACGCCTTCACGGCTCAGCGGATCGCGCGCGCCGACACGGGTGACGTACAGGCGCAGGTTGCCTTGGCGAGGCGCGGCGTAGTTGCGCGGGACACTGACGACGCCGCATTGGGTGCGTGCCAGCACTTCGGGGTCCAGGTGTTCGACCTGGGGGATGGGGCAGTCGAGCAGCCAGTCGATGGCGCTTTCGGTGATCAGTGGCTGGGCCAGGGCGGTGCTTGCCATCAGCCAGATACCGCCACAAGCGAGGTGTTTTGCAACAGTCATCAGGAGGTCCCGGGCAGCCGTGTGATGGCGGCTTTTTTACCAAGGACCTGGGTTGAAGAATGTAGGTCGAGAAAACAGCTCGTGTACGAAAGTGGAGTTTTGTTTAGCGGATATCAGTCTCCCAGCCGCCCCCCAGCGCTTTGTACAAGGCGATGCTGGCCTGCAGGCGCGACAGCCGCAGCTGCACGTTCAGGTCCTGGGCCGCGTACAGCGTGCGTTGGGTCTCCAGCACTGTCAGCAAGTCCTCGGCGCCTGCCTGGTAGCGACTCTCGGCGATCTGGAACGCGGTCTGCGCCTGTTGCAGCTCTTCGCTTTGCCATTCGCGCTGCTGGTCGAGGCGGGTGATGCTGCTGAGGGCTTTTTCCACATCGGCAAAGCCGTTGATGATCGCGCCACGGTAGGTTTGCAGCAGTTCATCCTGGCGGGCGCGGGCCTTGTCGCGCTCGGCGCTTAAACGACCGTTGTTGAAGATCGGCCCGACCAGCCCGGCGGTCAGCGTGTAGTACGGGCTGCGCAGCATTTCTGCGGCTTTGTATGCGTCCGAGCCAAGGGTCGCACCGAGGGTCACGGCCGGCAGCATGGCCGCCCGCGCCACGGTGACGTCGGCTTGTGCCGCCGCCAGCTGCGCCTCGGCCTTGGCGATGTCGGGGCGGCGACTGAGCAATTGGCTGGGCAGGCCAGCGCCGATGGTCGGCCAGCTCAGCGCCTGGAATGGTTCGGCGCCCAGGTCGAGGGCCTGCACCGGTTGGCCGAGGAGCGCCGCGAGGGTGATCCGCGACTCTTCGGCCAATTGCTCGATCAGCGGCAGTTGCCGTTGTTGGCTGGCCACCAGGCTTTTCTGCTGGGCCAGTTCCAGGGCCGTGGCGGAGCCGGCGTCGTAGCGCGTCTGCACCAGGTCGAGCACGTTGCGCGCGTTCGCCAGGTTGAGCTGGGCAATCTGTTCGCGCTCAACGGCCGCCAGGGTTTGCGCGTAGCGGTCGGCCACATTGGCGAGCAAGGTCAGTTCCACCGTCGCCTGGTCAAACTCGCTGGCCCGCAGGCTGTGCAGGGCGCTGTCGCGGGCGGCCGCGCGGCCACCCCAGAAATCCACTTCGTAACTGGCAGTGAGGTTGGCGCCGAAGTTGTCGACAACCTCATCGCTTTGCGACGCGTCCAGGCTCGGTCCGCCTTTGCCGCGCAGCAGTTTCTGGCGGCTGGTGTCGAGATTCAGCTTGACCTCGGGCAGCAGCGGCGCGCCGGCAATCACTGCGCTGGCCTGGGCCTGGCGGACCCTGGCCATGGCGGCGGCGACGTCGAAACTGTCACGCCGCGCCTGGTCGACCAGGCGATTGAGTTGCGGGCTGCCAAAGTGCGTCCACCAGCGCTGGTTGGTGGCCTGGGTCGCGTCGCGCTCGGCAAATTGCCAGGCGGCCGGCGGCGCAATACCGCTGTCGATGGCGCCAGGACTGCCGGTGCAGGCGCTCAACATCAGGCACAGGCTGAGCAGGGACAGGTGCGTGGGCAGGGATGGTTTATTCACTGGTCAATGCCTTAACCGGATCGAGCCGGGCAGCTTTACGGGCCGGCATAAAGCCGAATACGACGCCGGTGACCAGCGCGCAACCAAATGCGCCAAGGACCGCCACCAGGGAAAACTGGACCGCCACCTTGGCCAGCACCAGCACGCCGCCCACCAGCAGGGCCAGGGCGATGCCACAGAGGCCGCCGACCACCGAGAGCATCACCGCCTCGGTGAGGAACTGGCGCAGGATGTCGCGCTGGCGCGCGCCGGTGGCCATGCGGATGCCGATTTCGCGGGTCCGCTCGCGCACCGTCATGAGCATGATGTTCATCACGCCGATGCCGCCGACCAATAGCGAAATCGCCGCAATCGAGCCGAGCATCAACGACAGCGTGTTTTGGGTGCGCGCCTCGGCCTGGATCATCGCGGCGTTGTTGGTCAACTCGTAGTCGCGCTTGCCGTTGTGCAGCTTTTGCATCAGCGCGTCGATGGCCACCTCGGCCTCGTGGACCTTGCGCGCATCGGCGGCGGCGATCACCACGTATTCGGGGTTGTAGCTGCCAAACAGGCGCACGCTGGCGGCGGTGTAGGGGATGGCGATGCGGTCGTCGCTGTCCTTGTTGCCGGAGCTGGCGCCTTTTTCCGCGAGCACGCCGATCACCTGGAACGGCACGTTCTCGATCAGGATGTACTGGCCGATCGGGTTGACCTGGCCCTTGAGCAGCTTTTCGCGGATGCGGTGGCCAATCACCGCCACCGTGGCACCGGCGCGCTCATCGGCGGCGGTGAAATAACTGCCCTCAACCACCGGCCAGTTGAAAATGTCCGGGAAGTTGGTGTCATTGCCGCCCACATAGGCCATGTAGTCGACATTGCCAAAACGCACCCCGGCCTCGGTGCCGTTGACCGGCATGATGCGCTTGACCTGCGGCAGTGCCGCCAGCGCCGCGACGTCATTGAGGGTGACGATACCCAGCGGCGTGCGCGGGTTGGGCGACGAACCGCTGAGGTAGAGAATGTTGGAGCCGAACGCGCCCATCTGTGCCATGACCTGGCGCTTGCTGCCTTCACCGACCGCCAGCATCACCACCACCGACGCCACGCCGATGATGATACCCAGCAGGGTCAGCGCCGTGCGGAAACGGTTGATCCACATCACCCGCCAGGCGGCCTGCACCGCGTCGATCAGTTCGGCTTTCCAGGCGCCGTTGTGTTCGGCGCCGTCGGCCAGGCGCTGGCGCAGGTCCACGGCCTGCAAGGCGCCGTTGCTGGCGGGTGCGGGGACGTAGCTGTCGGCCTCGGCCGAATCGCTGATGATCAGGCCGTCGCGAATCTCGATGATGCGATTGGCCCGCGCCGCGACTTCGCGGTCATGGGTGATCAGGATCACCACGTGGCCTTGGCTCGCCAGCTCATCGAGCAAGGTCATCACCTCAGCGCCGCTGTGGCTGTCGAGGGCTCCGGTGGGTTCATCTGCGAGGATGATGTGCCCGCCATTCATCAAGGCGCGGGCAATCGACACGCGCTGCTGCTGGCCGCCGGACAACTGGTGCGGACGGTTACCGGTGCGGTCGGCCAGGCCCAGGCGGGTGAGCAGGGCCTTGGCGCGGGCGTGCCGTTCGGCGGCGCTGATGCCGGCATAAATCGCCGGCATCTCGACGTTTTCCTGGGCCGAACCCGACGGGATCAGATGGTAGCCCTGGAACACGAAGCCGAACGCTTCACGGCGCAGCCAGGCCAGCTCATCGCTGTCCAGGTGCGCGACATTTTCGCCGGCGAACAGGTAGTCGCCGGTTGTGGGCCGGTCGAGGCAGCCGAGGATATTCATTAATGTGGACTTGCCGGAGCCGGACGCGCCGACAATCGCGACGAATTCCCCGGCGTGGATCGACAGGTCGATGCCGCGCAAGACGTCGACCTGCGGGCTGTCGCCGCCGCCGTAGGATTTGCGGATGTGCTTGAGTTCGATCAGGGGCGTGGTCACCTCAACCCCCGTTGCCGTCGGCCGGGCCGATCAGCAGGTGATCGCCTTCATGCAGGCCGTCGAGCACTTCGACGCGCAGGCGATCACTGATGCCCAGGCGCACTTCGCGCTCCTCGATGCGCCCGTTTGCCGCCACTACGCGGGCAATCTGCCTATCGGCGCTCGAGGTGCCCTGCAACGCAGCGACCGGCACGGTGAGCGCGTCCTTCACGGCGCCCGCGACAAAGAACACCTGGGTGGTCATTTCGGCCATCAAGGCATTGTCGCTGTTGTCCACATCCAGTAGCACGGTGTAGAGCACCACGCGGCCGCTGCCGCTTTTGTTGGAGCTGTTGGGGCTGCCGCTGCCCTGGGTTTCATTCAACGGCTTGGGCGGAATCGGCAGGATTTGCCGCACGGTGCTGGTCCAGCGCCGGTTGCCGCCGCTCAGGGTGGTGAAATAGGCGGTCATGCCGGGTTTGACGTGGCCAATGTCGGCTTCCGAGACTTCCGCCCACACGGTCATCGGCGACAACTTGGCGATACGCAGGATCAATGGGGTCTGCTGCTGGGCGTTGAGGGTCTGGCCGACCCGCGCGTCCACCGCCACCACGGTGCCGGTCATCGGCGCATAAATGCGCGTATAGCCCAGTTCCGCTTCGTCGCTGCGCAGGCTGGCCTGGGCCTGGAGAATCTGCGCCTGGAACATGTCCATCCGCGCCTGGGTCGCGCTCAATTCGGCCTTGGCGGTTTGCACATCTTCTTCACGGGTCGCGTTGCCGGCCGCCAGGCGCTGCTGGCGCTGGTATTTCTGGCGCGCCAGTTCGTGCTGGGCTTTCTGCTCCTGCAACTGGGCCTTGAGGTTTTCGATGGCGTAGCGGCTGGCGTCGAGCTTGGCCTTTTGCGTGGACGGGTCGATTTCCACCAGCAACTGGCCTTCCTGGACCTGATCGCCGGCTTCGACGTGAATCTTGCGGATCTGCCCGGAGGCCTGGGCGCCCACGTCCACATATCGACGCGGTTGCAGGGTGCCGAGGGCCGTGACGCTGTTTTCGATATTGCCGCGGCTGACGGTGACGGTGGTGAGCGTGTCACGCCCCGGCGGCAACACCTGCCAGGCGGCAACGGCGATGAGGGGGAGCAGGCAAGCGATAACAAGCAAGGCGCGTCGGGCAGGGCGAGGGCGTTTCATGCTTAGGTTCCAGCCAGGAAAGTTCGGAGCGCAGTTGCGCAGAGCTGACAGTTAAACGAGAGAATTGCCCGGGGATTTAGGCTGTTACACAAGCGGTTACAGGTCCTTTGAAGAAAAATAATCGTCCATCGGTGCAAGTCTGCTTTAAAAGTAGATGAGAATTACTATAAATTGCACGCACCCAAACTGCCATTACCTCATACGCTGTCTTTTTCGCACTCAAGGACCTAATGCCGCCACCCGGCGGTCGGGAGTCATGTTGGAAAACTACTATCGCGAGCTGGTGTGTTTCCTCAACGCCAAGCTGGGCAACCGCCAGGTTGCCGAGGATGTGGTGCATGACGCTTATGTCCGGGTGCTGGAACGTTCCAGCGACACCCCCATCGAACAACCCCGCGCCTTTTTATACCGCACCGCCCTGAACCTGGTGATCGACGGCCACCGGCGCAACGCCTTGCGCCAGGTCGAGCCGCTGGATGTGCTGGACAGCGAAGAACGCTTCGCCCCCTGTTCGCCCCACGTCACCCACGACCACGGCCAGCGCCTGGAACTGCTCGAACGCGCCCTCGCCGAGCTGCCGGCAGCGTGCCGCGACAGTTTCATGCTGCGCAAGCTCGACGGATTGACCCACGTGCAGATCGCCGAGCGCCTGTGCATTTCCCGCGCGCTGGTGGAAAAACACATCGTCAACGCGATGAAGCACTGCCGGGTGCGGATGCGCGAGTGGGACGCGCACTGATCACCGATCAGTTAAATTTTATTTCACTGTCCTCGTTTCCTATCAACACATGACCTGTTGTGCAGGTCTTGAAGGTATTCCCGCCCCACCGCCAAGGGGCTTATCCAGAGGACACTGGAATGACACAGGCAATTGCTTCGCCCGCGGTTCACGACCTGATCGGTATCGGTTTCGGCCCTTCGAACCTGGCGCTGGCCATCGCCCTGCAGGAGCGCGAAAAGGCCCAGGGCAAACTGGACGTGCTGTTTCTCGACAAACAGGCTGACTACCGCTGGCACGGCAATACCCTGGTGACCCAGAGCGAGCTGCAGATTTCCTTCCTCAAGGACCTGGTAACCCTGCGCAACCCCACCAGCCCGTACTCCTTCGTCAATTACCTGAAAGCCCACGACCGCCTGGTGGATTTCATCAACCTGGGCACCTTTTATCCGTGCCGCATGGAGTACAACGACTACCTGCGCTGGGTCGCGGGGCAGTTCCAGGCCCAGGCGCGCTACGGTGAGGAAGTGCTGGCGATCGAGCCGATCCTGCACCAGCAGCACGTCGAGGCGCTGCGCGTGATCTCCCGCGATGCGCTGGGCGAGCAGCATGTGCGCACCACCCGTTCGGTGGTGGTCAGCGCCGGCGGCACGCCGCGTATTCCCGACGCGTTCAAGGCGCTCAAGGGCGACAGCCGGGTGTTCCATCACTCCCAGTACCTGGAGCGCATGGCCTCGCAGCCCTGCGTCGACGGCAAGGCCATGCGCATTGCGATCATCGGCGGTGGCCAGAGCGCGGCCGAAGCCTTTATCGACCTCAACGACAGCTTCCCGTCGGTGCAGGTCGACATGATCCTGCGCGGCTCGGCGCTGAAGCCGGCCGACGACAGCCCGTTCGTCAACGAAGTGTTCTCGCCGGCCTTTACCGATCTGGTGTTCCAGCAAGTCGGCGCGGAGCGTGAGCGACTGGTCGCCGAGTACCAGAACACCAACTATTCGGTGGTGGACCTGGACCTGATCGAGCGCATCTACGGGATTTTCTACCGCCAGAAAGTCTCCGGCATCGCCCGCCAGGCCTTCCGCACCATGACCGTGGTCGAGAAGGCCACGCCGGGTCCGCTGGGCATCGAACTGGCCTTGCGCAACAACGCCAACGGCGAAACCAGCGTCCACCATTACGACGCCGTGATCCTGGCCACCGGCTACGAGCGCCAGATGCACCGCGAACTGCTGGCACCGCTGGAAGCCTACATGGGCGACTTCGAAGTCAGCCGCGATTACCGCATCGTCACCGACGAGCGCTGCAAGGCCGGCATCTACATCCAGGGCTTCAGCCAGGCCAGCCACGGCTTGAGCGATACCTTGCTGTCGGTGCTGCCGATCCGCGCGGACGAGATCGCGGCGTCGCTGCATGCGCTGGACCGGCATCGCGGCAACGCGCGTTCGGTGCAGGACCTGCTGCTCGCCACCGCCAGTTGACACTGTAGGAGCCTGGCTTGTCGAATCGCCGCGGTGCGACGATACGACGAGCCCCGCGCCTACCAGTCATCATTCCAGGCTGGTATTCGGGATTGCTCGCTGATACTGTACAAAAAACCAGTATCGGTAGCCCTCCATGCAGTTGATCGAAAAACTCAGCATCCTCGCCGACGCCGCCAAGTACGACGCCTCCTGCGCGAGCAGCGGCGCGCCCAAGCGCAGCTCGGAGGGCAAGGCGGGGCTGGGTTCCACCGACGGCATGGGCATCTGCCACAGCTATACCCCGGACGGGCGCTGTGTGTCGCTGCTCAAGGTGCTGCTCACCAACTTCTGTCTCTACGACTGCCAATACTGCGTCAACCGCCGTTCCAGCGATGTGCCCCGCGCACGTTTCAGCCCGGAGGAGGTGGTGACCCTGACCCTGGATTTCTACCGGCGCAATTGCGTCAGCGGGCTGTTTCTCAGCTCGGGCATCATCCGTTCGGCCGACTACACCATGGAGCAGCTCGTCCGCGTGGCCAAATTGCTGCGCGAAGAACATGACTTTCGCGGCTACATCCATCTCAAGACCATCCCCGAGGCTGACCCGGCGCTGATCGCCGAGGCCGGGCGCTACGCCGATCGGCTGAGTGTGAATATCGAGTTGCCCACCGATGCCAGCCTGCAGACGCTGGCGCCGGAGAAACAGATCGGCTCGATCAAGCAGGCCATGCAGACCATCTACACCGGCGAACAGACGGTATTCAACGAACCGCGCGCGCCGCGTTTTGCCCCGGCCGGGCAGAGCACGCAGATGATCGTCGGCGCCGATGATACCGACGACAGCACCATCCTTCATGGGGCCGAGGCGCTGTACGGCAACTTCAAGCTGCGCCGCGTGTATTACTCGGCTTTCAGCCCGATCCCCAACAGCCCGAAAAGCGTGCCGCTGGCCGCGCCGCCATTGATGCGCGAGCACCGCTTGTACCAGGCGGACTTCCTGCTGCGCAGCTACGGCTTCAGTGCCGGTGAGTTGTTCCAGGGCCCCGGCCACCTGGCCCTGGACATCGACCCCAAGTTGGCCTGGGCGCTGGAACATCGCGAGGTGTTCCCGCTGGACCTCAACCGCGCCGAGCCGACGCTCATCGCCCGTATTCCCGGCATTGGCCTGCGCACCACCCAACGCCTGGTCGACCTGCGGCGTGAGCGCAAGATCCGCTTCGAAGACCTGGCGCGCATGCGCTGCGTGCTGGCCAAGGCCAAGCCGTTTTTCATCACCAGCGATTACCACCCGCAGCAGGCCGACAGCACCAGCGTGCTGCTGCGCGAACAATTGCGCGACCGCCCGCAGCCGCAACAGATGGGGCTGTGGGGATGATCAGCCTCGAATGCGACAACCTCTTCAGCACCTGGCGCGAGCAGGCGCGCTGGTTGCTCAGCCATCAGGTCGACCCCAGCCAGGTGAGCTGGGGCGGGGCCGAGGTGGCGGACCTGTTTGCCACCGACGAGCCGATTCCGGCGGGGCTTGGTCCGTTCCAGGCGCGGATTCCCAAGGCGCTCCTGGAGTTGCTCGAATCGGCTGCCTGTTACCACGGCGATCAGCGCTGGAGCTTGTTGTATGAGGTGTTATGGCGCGTCAGCCATGGCGACCGCACCGCGATGCTGGCGGGGGACAAGCTCGGCAGTGAGCTGCAGCGGCGGATCAAGCAGGTGAGTCGCGAGGCCCATCACTTGCACGCGTTTGTACGCTTTATCGCCGTGCCAGCAGAGGCGGGGCCGGAGTTGCCGGAGTACGTCGCCTGGCATGAGCCGGCCCATGACATCCTGAAAAGCGCGAGCCAGCATTTCATCGGGCGCATGGGACGCCATCGCTGGATGATCGCCACGCCGCTGGATGGGGTGTATTACGACGGCGAACAGTTGATTCATCAGCGCGAGTGCCCCGAGGCCTGGCAGCAACTGGCGCAGAATATCGAAGACCCGCACAGTGCCATGTGGTTGACCTACTACAGCCACATCTTCAACCCGGCGCGCCTGAACCCCAAGGTCATGGAAGGCCACTTGCCCAGCCGGTTCTGGAAGAACCTGCCGGAGGGCAAGTTGATCCCGGGATTGATCAGCGAGGCGCGCACCGGCAAGCAGAAGGATGGGCAGGCAAAGCTGATTGGAGCCCGACCCGGAAAGAGAATTGCCAATCCGATCAATGGCGGCGCGGGCTTGCCGGCGATGGTGGCGGGTCAGTTGGGTCAGAGTTGACGGGTACACCGCTATCGCAGGCAAGCCAGCTTGTGTCTTGCGCTGGGTTTAAACTGAGGATGAGAGCGGTGGATGGCAAGCCGACCGACAGCGGTGCTTAAAGCACGTGTGGGAGCCTATGCTGCCATCCACCTCTCCACT
>NZ_JASCPP010000156.1:0-10846 GCF_029959745.1 Pseudomonas sp. PS01298
GCCCCAGCGAGGCCGCGAAGGCGGCGGCATTGCCAATGAATTTAGTGCCTGACCCACCGCTTTCGCGGCCTCGCCAGGGCTCGACGGCTCCCACAAGGGGGGGGCTTTGTCTCACCCGGAGCATTCAGTCATGTTGGCGTTGCGCGTGGCTGGGATAGCGAATGGCTCAGCGCCTGCTGAACGCCAGCCGCGCGGCAAACAACACGAAGATCACGCCGGTGGTGCGGTCCATCCACTGGATGACTTGCTCGCGGCGCAGAAAGCCGGACAGTTGCTGCGTGGCGCCGATCAGCACCAGCGACCATAGCAGCCCGAGCACCACGTGGATGCTCACCAGGCCGAATGTCCAGGCGATCAGCGAATGCCCTTGCGGAATGAATTGTGGCAGGAAGGACACGTAGAAAATTCCCACCTTGGGGTTCAGCACATTCCCCAGCATGCCCTTGATAAACCAGTTGCCGCCGGGTTTCGCTTCGGGCGAAGCCGGCGCCAGTGAGCGACGTGGACGCAGCAGCATGTTCAAGCCCAGCCAGGCCAGATAGGCAGCGCCACAGTACTTGAGCAGGTTGAATGCCACCTCGGACACCGCAATCAACGCGCCCAGGCCGAAGGCCACCGCCGCGCCCCACAGCAGGCAACCGGCGTTGATCCCCAGGGTGGCCTGCAGCGCCTGGCGTTTGCCTTCTACCGTGGCGGTCCGCAGCACCAGTGCGGTGTCGAGCCCGGGCGTGAGCGTCAGCAGGGTGGCGGCGAAGGTAAAGGCGATGAGGTTATCGGCAATGGACATGGCGAGGGGCTTCATGAGGGCGCGTGGGTGGACGTTACCTCAAGCAGGTCCAGGTCGCAAAGGCGTGGGTAGCTTATGGGGGATAGAGTTGCTGGGGTGGGGGGCTTGTCGAGTCGTTGCACTGCTCGAGTTGGGTTGGGCAGGGGCCCTAATCAAGCAGAATGTGCAATGTCAGGCGAGGGTATTGGGGCTGCTGCGCAGCCCAACGCGGGCGGTGCGACGATTCGACAAGCCCGCTCGCCACAGGGGGCGCCTTTGCCACAGGAGGGTCCTTTACCACAGAGGGCGCCTTTGCCACAGGAAGGTCCTTTGCCACAGGGGGCGCCTCTGCCACAGGAAGGTCCTTTGCCACAGGGGGCGCCTGTGCCGCAGGAAGGTCCTTTACCACAGAGGGAGCCTTTGCCATAGGAAGAACCTTTGCCATAGGAGGGGCCTTTGCCCAGGGCTTCCTATGTCACAGGAATGTCCTATGCCACAGGAAGCCCGCCCACCCCATCGCACTCAGCGGTTGAAGCGTTCAACCAAGGCGTATTGGGTGGACGCGGTATGGGTCAGTTCCTTGCTCAGGTCCGTGGATTGATGGGCTTGGATCGAGGTCTGGTCGGCCAGTTCGGCGATGGTGGTGATGTTGCGGCTGATCTCCTCGGCGACCGCGCTTTGTTCCTCGGTCGCGGCGGCGATCTGGGTGGTCATGTCGGTGATATGCGACACCGCTTCGCTGATGCCCACCAGTGCCTGGTCCGCTTCCAGCACCCAGGCCACGCCTTCCTCGGCCTGGCGCTGGCCGTGTTGCATGCTTTGCACGGCATTGTTGGAAGATGCCTGCAACTGAGTGATCAGCGCGTGGATCTGGGTGGTTGATTGCGTGGTGCGCTGGGCCAACTGGCGTACTTCGTCGGCCACCACCGCGAAGCCACGGCCCATGTCGCCGGCACGCGCGGCCTCGATCGCGGCGTTGAGCGCGAGCAGGTTGGTTTGGTCGGCGATGCCCTTGATCACATCCACCACGCTGCCGATTTCATCACTGTCCTTGGCCAACTGCGCCACGGTGACGCCCGTCTCGCCGACTACGGCAGACAGGCGCTCGATGGCTTCGCGGGTATCGCGTGCCACTTCGCGGCCACGCCCGGTCAGCACGTTGGCTTGCTGGGTGGCATCGGCGGTGCGTTGCACGTGGCTGGCGACTTCCTGGGTGGTCGCGGCCATCTGGTTGACGGCGGCCGAGACCTGCTCGGTTTCGACGCGTTGACGGTCCAGGCCGTTGGAACTGGCCGTGGCCAATCGATCGGATTGGCCGGCGAGGGCGCTGAGCTGTTCGGCGCTGTCCTGCAGGCGGGTCAGACACGTCTTCAGGCGTGCAGTCTGGCTGAGAAACGCGGTTTCCAAACGGGCTTGAGGCCCGCGTGCGTCACTGTACATCTGCGCGATCAAGGCATCCGAGGTCGACGGCTCGACACCCGCCAGCAGCCGCAAAGTGCTGCCCTGGCGAACGTGCGAGCACAGCACACCCACCGGCACTGCGACCGCCACGGCCACCGCGAGGGCCAGCGGTGCACTGAGGAACAACCCGGCAACACTGCCGGCAACGGCGGTCGCCACATAGGGCACGCAGCTCAAGGCCGCCGGCAGCCATGCATCCTGGCGCGGCACGCCTGGCTTGCCTTGGCTGATACGCCGGTACAGCGCCTCGGCGCGACGGATTTCATCGGCGCTGGGTTTGACCCGCACCGACTCGAAACCCACCACATTGGCACCTTCGAAGATGGGGGTGACATAGGCGTTGACCCAATAATGGTCGCCATTTTTCGCACGGTTCTTGACGATGCCCATCCAGGGCAGGCCTTGCTTGAGTGCGCTCCACATGTGCGCGAACACGGCGGGGGGGACATCGGGGTGACGCACGATGTTTTGCGGCGCGCCGATCAGGTCGGCGCGGTTGAATCCGCTGATGGCGACAAAGGCATCGTTGCAGTAAGTGATCACACCCCGGACATCGGTGGCGGAGATGAGTTTTTGCGAAGACGCGAGTGAAATCTCGCGTTGTGTAACAGGCTGGTTGTTGCGCATTCCGACTACTCCCTGGTTGCACTCAGTCCATCGGCGCCAACTGCCAAAAGGTTAATGCACATTCGACAATTCGCCAGCCACTGGTCAAAAGCCTGAAACTTCCCGGTGAAACACTTCATAATGGCGGCCATTTTTATATAGCCCGTTATTCTGGTGTGCCCGCATGGAAATCAAGGTCAACTTTCTCGACAATCTCCGACTTGAAGCCAAGTTCGATGATTTCACGGTCATTGCCGACCAGCCTATTCGCTACAAGGGCGATGGCTCGGCGCCCGGGCCTTTCGATTACTTCCTGGCGTCATCGGCGTTGTGCGCGGCGTACTTCGTGAAGTTGTATTGCCAGACGCGCAATATCCCCACTGACAATATTCGCCTGTCGCAGAACAACATCGTCGATCCGGAAAACCGCTATAACCAGATCTTCAAGATCCAGGTTGAATTACCCGCCGATATTTCCGACAAAGATCGCCAGGGCATCCTGCGTTCCATCGACCGTTGCACCGTGAAGAAAGTCGTGCAGGCCGGTCCCGAGTTTGTGATCGAGGAAGTCGACAACCTCGACGCCGACGCCCAGGCGTTGTTGATGCCTGGCGTGGGCACCGAAGCCGGCACCTATATCGCCGGCAAGGACCTGCCGCTGGAGCAGACCATCGCCAACATGTCGGCGATCCTCGCCGGCCTGGGGATGAAGATCGAGATCGCGTCGTGGCGCAATATCGTGCCCAACGTTTGGTCGCTGCATATCCGCGATGCGCATTCGCCGATGTGCTTCACCAATGGCAAGGGCGCGACCAAAGAGGGCGCACTGGCCTCGGCGCTGGGCGAATTCATCGAGCGGCTCAACTGCAACTTCTTCTACAACGATCAGTTCTGGGGTGAAGAGCTGGCCAACGCGCCATTCGTGCATTACCCGGACGAACGCTGGTTCCAGCCGGGTCGCAAGGATGAGCTGCCGAGCGAAATCCTCGATGCCTACTGCCTGAAGATCTACAACCGCGACGGCGAGTTGCGCGGCTCGCACCTTTACGACACCAACTCCGGCAATGAAGCACGTGGCATCGTTTCACTGCCCTTCGTGCGCCAGTCGGACGGCGAAGTGGTGTACTTCCCCTCCAACCTGATCGAAAACCTCTACCTCAGCAACGGCATGAGCGCCGGCAACACCCTGGCCGAAGCCCAGGTGCAGTGCCTGTCGGAGATCTTCGAGCGCGCGGTGAAACGCGAAATCATCGAAGGCGAATTCGCCCTGCCGGATGTGCCGGCCGAGGTGCTGGCGAAATACCCGAGCATCCTCGCCGGTATCCAGGGCCTGGAAGCCCAGGGCTTCCCCGTACTGGTCAAGGACGCGTCCCTGGGCGGTGAATTCCCGGTGATGTGCGTGACCCTGATGAACCCGCGCACCGGCGGCGTATTCGCCTCGTTCGGCGCACACCCGAGCCTGGAAGTCGCGCTGGAGCGCAGCCTCACCGAGCTGCTCCAGGGCCGAAGTTTCGAAGGCTTGAACGATCTGCCCCAGCCGACTTTCGAAGGCCACGCAGTGACCGAGCCGAACAACTTCGTCGAGCACTTCATCGATTCCAGCGGCGTGGTCTCGTGGCGCTTCTTCAGTGCCCAGTCGGACTACGAATTCGTCGAGTGGGACTTCTCCGGCCAGGGGGAAAACTCCAACGCCGAAGAAGCCGCGACGCTGTTCGGCATTCTGCAAGGTATGGGCAAAGAGTCCTACATGGCGGTGTACGAACACCTCGGCGCCACGGCCTGCCGCATCCTGGTGCCTGACTACTCGGAAATCTACCCGGTGGATGACCTGATCTGGGACAACACCAACAAGGCGCTGTTTTTCCGCGCCGATATCCTCAACCTGCACAGCCTCGACGACGAGGCGCTGCAGGCACTGGCCGAGCGCCTGGTGGAAAGCGAGTTGGACGACTACACCGACATCACCACCTTGATCGGCATCGAGTTCGACGACAACACCGCGTGGGGCCAACTGACCATCCTGGAGTTGAAGCTGCTGATCTACCTCGCCCTCAAGCAGTACGAAGAGGCCAAGGAGTGCGTGGAGATGTTCCTGCAGTACAACGACAACACCGTGGAACGCGGGCTGTTCTACCAGGCAGTGAACGCGGTGCTGGAGATGGAACTGGACGAAGACCTGGAGCTGGCGGACTACGAGGCCAACTTCCGCCGCATGTTTGGCAATGAGCGGATGGACGCGGTGATCGGCTCGGTCGAGGGCAGCGTGCGCTTCTACGGGCTGACGCCCACCAGCATGAAGCTGGAAGGGCTGGACCGGCATCTGCGCCTGATCGACAGCTACAAGAAACTGCACAGCGCACGGGCCAATGTAACGTCAAGCTGATGGACTTATGTGGGAGCTTGGCCGGCCATTGCATCACCGCGAAGCACTTGGTGCACCGCGGTGTCTGCATCGCCGGCCAAGCTCCCACAAAGGCCCGTTTCCTCGGTTAGATCTGCGCCAACGCCTGGGCCAGGTCGGCGCGCAAATCCTCCACATCCTCGACCCCCACCGACAACCGTACCAACCCATCGCCGATCCCCAACTGCGCGCGCGTGGCGGCGGGGATGCTGGCGTGGGTCATGATCGCCGGGTGCTCGATCAGGCTCTCCACCCCGCCGAGGCTTTCGGCCAGGGCGAAGATCTTGACGTTCTCCAGGAAGCGCGTGGCGCCGGCCAGGTCGCTGTTGAGGTCCACCGAGATCATCCCGCCAAACCCCCGCATCTGTTTGCGCGCCAGTTCATGCTGGGGGTGGGACGTGAGCCCCGGATAGTACACCCGCGCCACTTGCGGTTGCTGTTCCAGCCAGGTGGCGAGGTCGAGGGCGTTGCTGCAATGGCGTTCCATGCGCAGCGCCAGGGTTTTCACGCCGCGCAGGGTCAGGAAGGCGTCGAAGGGTCCGGCGATGGCGCCGACCGAGTTCTGCAGGAAGCCCAGGCGTTCGGCGAGCGCGGGGTTGTCGCCGACGATGGCGATGCCGCCGATCACGTCGGAGTGGCCATTGAGGTATTTGGTGGTGGAGTGCACCACCACATCAAAGCCCAGCTCCAGCGGGCGCTGGATCCAGGGGCTGGCGAAGGTGTTGTCGGCCACGCAGATGATGTCGCGGTCGCGGCAGATACGTGCGATGGCGCTGAGGTCGGTGAGGCTCAGCAGCGGGTTGCTCGGGGTTTCGACCCAGACCATGCGCGTGTCGTCCTGCAACGAGGCTTCGAAAGCCGACAGGTCACTCAGGTCGACAAAGCTGAAACGATGCCCGGCACTGCGTTGGCGCACTTTGTCGAATAAACGGAAGGTACCGCCGTACAAGTCATTGCCGGAGACGATATGAGCGCCGGCGTCGAGCAGTTCCAACACGGTGGAAATCGCCGCCAGCCCGGACGCAAAGGCAAACGCCTGGCTGCCGCCTTCGAGGTCGGCGACGCAGCGTTCCAGGGCAAAGCGCGTGGGGTTGTGGGAGCGGCCATAGTCGAAGCCCTTGTGTACGCCGGGGCTGTCTTGCAGGTAGGTGGAGTTGGCGTAGATCGGCGGCATCAGCGCGCCCGTAGTCGGGTCGGGTGATTGCCCGGCGTGGATCACACGGGTGGCAAATGCACTTTTATCGGGCTGACTCATACAAGGGATCTCCGCAGGTGGTTAAGCAGGTCGACGCGCGTGATCAGACCGTGGAAGCCCGAGGCGTCGGCGATTATTGCGACCAGGCCGCGATCCAGTTCCGCCTGCAGTTCGGCGAGGCTGGCGCTGGGGGCCAGGGTCTGCAGGTGATCGGTCATGGCGCTGGCGACGACCATGGAAAAATCTGCCGCGTCGTGATGCAGGCCGAGCAGGATGTCGGACTCGTCGATGACGCCGACCAGCGTCTGGCCGTCGACCAGTACCGGCAGTTGCGAGACATCCGCCAGGCGCATGCGCTGGAAGGCGGTGAGCAGGGTGTCGTCGGGGCTCACGCTGATCACGCGGCCATCTTCGAAGCGCCGCGCGATGAGGTCGCGCAGGTCGCCGTAGTGTTTGTATTGCAACAAGCCGGCGTCGTTCATCCACTGGTCGTTGTAGACCTTCGACAGGTAGCGCGTGCCGGTGTCGCACACAAAGGTCACCACGCGCTTGGGTTCGGTCTGTTCGCGGCAATAGCGCAGGGCGGCGGCGAGCAGGGTGCCGGTGGAGGAACCGCCGAGAATACCCTCGGCCTTGAGCAGTTGGCGCGCGTGGTCGAAGCTTTCTTCATCGCTGATGGAGTAGGCGTGGCGCACGCTGGAGAGGTCGGCAATCGAGGGGATGAAGTCTTCGCCGATGCCTTCCACGGCCCAGGAACCGGGAGTTTCCAGCTGGCCGCTGCGGCTGTATTCGGCCATCACCGAGCCCACCGGGTCGGCCAGGACCATTTCCAGTTCCGGTTGGACGCGCTTGAAGAAGCGGGTCAGGCCGGTGAGGGTGCCGGCCGAGCCGACGCCCACCACGATTGCGTCGACATCATGCTGGGTCTGCGCCCAGATTTCCGGCGCGGTGCTGGTTTCGTGGGCCAGGGGGTTGGCCGGGTTGTTGAACTGGTCGGCAAAGAATGAACCGGGAATATCCTTGGCCAGGCGCGCGGCCACGTCCTGGTAGTACTCGGGGTGGCCCTTGCCCACGTCGGAGCGGGTGATATGCACTTCGGCGCCCATGGCCTTGAGGTGCAGCACCTTTTCCGTGGACATCTTGTCGGGCACCACCAGCACCACCCGATAGCCCTTCGCCCGGCCGACCAACGCCAGGCCCAGGCCGGTGTTGCCGGCGGTGGCCTCGATAATGGTGCCGCCCTCGCGCAGGCGGCCGTCGCGCTCAGCGGCGTCGATCATGGCCAGGCCGATGCGGTCCTTGATGGAGCCGCCGGGATTCTGTGATTCAAGTTTGAGAAAGAGTGTGCAGGGGCCGGTATCGAAACGGCTGACCCGAACCAGCGGCGTATTGCCGATCAGCTCGAGGACGGCGGGGCGGGAAAGCGTGGGCATGTCTTCACCTGATTGCGAATGGGATGGACAGCAAAATGCACGGCATGGCTTGGAACATAGGCCGGTATCGGGCGGGTCGCAACCGCGCGGTCCGCTGAATGTCTTTTTTTGGCGCATGGGCGATGGGTGGGTGCGCTATCAGTGGGCAGGGTTTGAGTGCATGTCCGCGCATTCATTGGGTTTCGAGGTTGGCCTGGGGTTTGCTTCCACTTATCCAAACTTGGATACAAGATGGAGTTTCCCATGCACAACGCGTTTGGCTGGACCCTCGACGAGTGGCTTGACGGCTACCGTAGCGGCAGCATCACCCCGGATATTCTGCTGACCCTCGCCGCTGAGTACCCCGGCGATGACAACGCCTGGATCGCCCGTGCGACCCCGGTGCAGTTGACCGAACAACTGGCGCAGTTGAGCGCGCGCCTGGCGGCGGTGGACGGTGATGTCACCCAGCTGGCGCTGTATGGCGTGCCATTCGCAATCAAGGACAATATCGATGCGGCCGGCTGGGAGACCACGGCGGCCTGTCCCGAATTTGCCTACACGGCGGCGCAGGATGCATCTGTAGTCCAACGGCTGCGCGAAGCCGGCGCGATCCTGATGGGCAAGACCAACCTCGATCAGTTCGCCACGGGCCTGGTGGGCACACGCTCGCCCTACGGCGCGGTGGGCAATAGCTTTGACGCGGATTACGTCAGCGGAGGCTCCAGCTCAGGCTCGGCGTCGGTGGTGGCGCGTGGGCTGGTGGCGTTTTCCCTGGGCACCGACACCGCAGGCTCCGGGCGCGTGCCGGCGGGGTTCAACAATATCGTCGGGTTGAAACCGACCAAGGGCCGCCTGTCCAATACCGGGCTGGTGCCGGCGTGCCGCACCGTGGATTGCATCTCGGTGTTTGCGTTGACCGTCGAATGCGCCGAAAGCGTGATGCGCGTTGCTGAGGGCTACGATGCCAGCGACGCCTATTCGCGTGTGAACCCGCATACCGCACCGGTCGCGGTGGGGGCGGCGATCAAGCTGGCGATCCCGGCGAGCCTGGAGTTTTTTGGCGATACCCTCAACCAGGCGGTGTTTGAGCACGCGGTACAAGGCTTCAAGGCCCTGGGCGCGGTGATCACCCCGGTGGACTTCAGCGCGTTCAAGGCCCTTGCGGACCAGTTGTACTTCGGCCCGTGGGTCGCCGAGCGTACCGTTGCCCTGGAACGCATGCTGGAGCAGCAACCGGAGGCGATCAACCCGGTGGTGCGCGGCATTGTCGAGAGTGGTCGCCAGTACAGCGCGTGCGACGCCTACAAGGCTGAATACTTGCGGGCCGAGCTGAGCCGGCGCATCAACGACACGCTGGCGGGTTTCGACGCGTTGCTGGTGCCCACGTCGCCAACCCTTCGCACCCAGGCGGAAATGGCCCAGGAGCCGGTGCGCTACAACTCGCAATTTGGCTATTACACCAACTTCACTAACCTCGCCGACCTGTCGGCCCTGGCGCTCCCGGCGGGCCTGCGCAGCGATGGGTTGCCCAGCGGTATTACCTTGCTGGCACCGGCCTGGCACGACACGGCCTTGGCCCACCTGGGCAAACGCTGGCAGGCCAGCCTGGACCTGCCCTTGGGTGCCACCGAACGTTATTTGCCCGCGCCGGCCACCGCGCTGCAGGCGCCTGGCAGCGTGCGGGTGGCGGTGGTGGGCGCGCATCTGACCGGCATGCCGCTGAACGTGCAGCTGACCTCGCGTAACGCGGTGCTGGTGGAGCAAACCCTGACGGCCGACAACTATCGGCTCTATGCCCTGCCGGGCACTGTGCCGCCCAAGCCTGGGCTGGCCAGGGCAGACAGCGGCCGTGCGATTGTTGTCGAGCTGTGGGACCTGCCGATTGCGCGCTTCGGTGAATTCGTCGCCGAGATCCCGGCGCCCTTGGGAATCGGCAATCTGCTGCTGGCGGATGGGCGCAGCGTCAAAGGTTTTATCTGCGAGCCCTGGGCCTTGGCCGACGCCCTCGACATCACCGAGTTTGGCGGCTGGCGCGCCTTTATTGCGAGCCGGGGGTAGGCATGCAACTGGCGACGACGACAACCGCCAAGGCACGGCCGGACAGCCTGGCTGAACAGGTCTATGCGCAGCTCAAGGCGGATATTTTCGAGTTCCGCCTGCTGCCGGGCGATCGCTTCAGCGAAGGCGACGTGGCCATGCGCATGCAGGCCAGCCGTACCCCGGTGCGCCAGGCGCTTTATCGCCTGGAGAAGGAAGGGTACGTGCAGGTGTATTTTCGCAGCGGCTGGCAGGTCAAGCCGTTCGACTTCGCGTATTTCGAAGAGCTGTATGACGTGCGCATTGTGCTGGAACTGGCAGCGGTCAGCCGCTTGTGCGCGATGGACGAACCGAGCCCTGTATTGCAGGCCTTGCAGGCGACCTGGCAGGTAGAAGCCGGGGAGCGTCTGCAGGACACCCAGGCCGTCTCGGCGCTGGATGAGCGTTTTCATTGTGACCTGGTGCACGCCACGGGCAATGGCGAAATGGCGCGTATGCATTACGCCATCACGGAAAAAATCCGCATCATCCGCCGGCTCGACTTTACCCAGGCGTCACGCATTTCGGCGACGTACGAGGAGCACGGGCAAATCCTTTCGGCCATCCTGCAACGCCAGGCCGATCAGGCGCAGCACCTGCTCAAGCGCCATATTGAACTGAGTAAACAGGCCGTGCGCGAGATCACGCTGCACAGGTTGCATATGGCGAGGCAGGGTTGAGGTTCTGAATCAGGCTGAGCTGTTGTGGCAAGTGGGGGGGGTGGCAAGCAGGCTTTGTTGTGGCAAGCAGGCCTTTTTGTGGCAGGCAAGCTTTTTTGTGGCAGGCAAGCTTTTTTGTGGTGAGCGCGCTTGTTGTGGCGAGCGGGCTTGCCCCGCGTTGGGCTGCGAAGCAGCCCCAGTCCGCCAGATGCGGTGTGTCAGGCAATTCTCGGTGGATGGTTTTGGGGCTGCTGCACAGCCCAACGC
>NZ_JASCPP010000157.1:0-10575 GCF_029959745.1 Pseudomonas sp. PS01298
CCCGGCCCCTGCCCACCCCCGCCCCCAGTGGGGGCGGGGGGGGGGCCGGCGAAAGCGGTGTGTCAGTCGACTATGTTCCAACTGAACCACCGCTTTCGCGAGCAAGCCCGCTCCCACATTTTTGTTCGGTGTGAGGCTTGGGATCTGGCGGCGTGGCCTGAATAGTCCAGCCGTGCACCGCAAGCATGGGCAGCGCATCCCCCCTGTGGGAGCGGGCTTGCCCGCGAAGGCGGTGCATCAGTCGACGCTGTTCCAACTGAACCACCGCCTTCGCGAGCAAGCCCGCTCTCGGTGAGTCAGTAGCCGACAGTGAAGCGCTGGCGCGAATGCTTGGGGGTTTCTGCTTCGTCGATCAGGGCGATGGCGTAGTCGGCAAAGCTGATCCAGCTGCGGCCGGCGCTGCTTACCAGCAGGTTGTCCTGGCCCAGGCGGAATTTGCCGGTGCGTTCGGTTTCCACGAACTCCGCCGAGGGCGACAGGAAGGTCCAGTCCAGGTCCTTTTCCTGACGCAGCACGTCGAGAAACTCAGCGCCGGCGCTGGCTTCGGCTTTGTATTCAGGCGGGAAGCCTTCGCTGTCGATCACCCGGCCGCCGCCCGGCAGCAACAGCGAACCGGCGCCGCCGACCACCAGCAGGCGCTTGACCCCGGCTTTTTTCACCGGGCCGATCACGGCAGCAGCGGGGAGGGTGGCGAAGTGCGCCGCACTGATCACCACATCACTGCCACTGACGGCTTGCTGCAGGGCGTGCGCGTCGAGTGCATCGACCTGCTTGACGGTGACGCCGTCGCGCTTGGGCAGCGTGTCGGTGTTACGCGCAATGGCGACCACGCTATGCCCGCGACGCAGGGCTTCTTCCAGCAATTGGCTGCCAGCACGGCCGGTAGCCCCAATGATTGCGATCTTGCTCATGACGTTCTCCAGTACGGTTAGGGTTTGAAACACTTCACCACTTCATTTCGCCCTTGGCGACTTTGGCGCTCAGTTCCAGCGAGCTTTCGTCGGCGAGGGCGGGGTAACGTTTTTTCATCGCCGCGATCAGGGTGGCAGAGTCCTTGGCCTTGGCGGTTTCCACGTCGAAGGCCTTGATGTAGTCAGCGGTAAATTTGACCGAGGCCGGCGATGGCGTGCCCAGGTAGTGACCGGGAATGACGGTGCGCGGTTTCAACTGCTCGATGCGTTGCAGGGTCGCCAGCCAGTCCTGGTGCGACTGCGCCCCCTGGGTGTCGGCCATCCACAGGTGAATGTTCTCGGCAACGACCACGCCACCGATCACGGCCTTGATCGACGGGATCCACACGAAGCTGCGATCCGGCTGTGCGCTGTCCAGGCCGATGACCTCCAGGGTCTGCCCCTCCAGCGTCAGGCTGTGGCCTTCGAGGACCTGCGGCACGATGGTTTTCGCCGGCTGGTCGGCGCCCATTTTCGGCCCCCAGAACGCTAGCTTGGCGGCCACGGTGGCGTTGATATGGTCGACCACCGGCTGCGGCGCCAGCACCTTGGCGTCGGGGAACGCGGCGGTCAGGGTGTCGAGGCCGAAGTAGTAGTCCGGGTCGCCGTGGCTGATGTAGATGGTGGTCAGGTGTTTGCCGCTGGCGCGAATCCTTTGCACCAGCTGCTCGGCCTGGCCCTTGCCGAATTGCGCGTCCACCAGGATTGCGTCCCGGGTGCCGCTGACCAGCACCGAGCTGACCGGGAAGATCGCAGCCTCACCGGGATTGTAGACGTCAAGTGTCAGGTCGGCTGCCGCAGCGTTGGCGGCGAAGGCCAGGGCGGCGGCGGTCAGGGTCAAGCGCTTGAGGGTCGAGAGCATCGGGCAATCCGGCAGTGAGTAAAGGATGCACAGAGCTTAGTTGCACCAAACGCAACTAAAAATGCGATGCTGGGACATAGTTTGTTTCTAAAATCGGGCAAATCATGGATCGTCTTCAAGCAATGCGCGTGTTTGTCACGGTGGTGGATTTGGGCAGCCAGTCCGCCGCCGCCGACCATCTGGACCTGTCGCGCCCGGTGGTGTCGCGCTACCTGGCGGAGCTGGAGGACTGGGTGGGCGCGCGCCTGTTGCACCGCACCACGCGGAAACTGAGCCTCACGGCGGCCGGCGGTGAAACCCTGCCGCGCTGTCGGCAATTGCTGGAGCTGTGCGGCGACATGCAGGCCGCCGTCAGCGAGCCCGATGACGCCCCACGCGGCCTGCTGCGACTGAGTGTCAGCACCTCGTTCGGCCAGGCGCAATTGGCCGATGCCATTGCCGAATACGTCAGGCGCTACCCCCTGGTCACCGTCGACCTGCAGATGCTCGACCGCACGGTGAACCTGGTGGACGAGCGTATCGACCTGGCCATCCGCACCAGCAACGACCTGGACCCTAACCTGATTGCGCGGCGCCTCACCGTCTGTCGCTCG
The DNA here is from genome assembly GCF_029959745.1 of Pseudomonas sp. PS01298. NCBI lineage: Bacteria > Pseudomonadati > Pseudomonadota > Gammaproteobacteria > Pseudomonadales > Pseudomonadaceae > Pseudomonas > Pseudomonas sp. PS01298. The sequence continues at coordinate 2,406 of NZ_JASCPP010000157.1, forward strand.
GTGGTGTGCGCCACGCCGGCTTATCTGCGGGAGCATCCGGCACCGCAGAAAGTCGAAGACCTGGCCCGGCACAATTGCCTCACTCACTCGTATTTCGGCAAAAGCCTGTGGCACTTCGAAGAGCGCGGCGAGCACGTGTCGGTGCCGGTGCACGGCAACATCACCGCCAACGAGGCCAGTACGCTGTTGCGCGTGACGCTGGCCAGCGCCGGGGTGGCGATGCTCCCCAGTTATCAGGCCGGCGAGCATATCCGTCGTGGCGAACTGGTGCGGCTGTTGCCCGAAGCCGAGCCCCGGCAGATGAATATCTATGCGGTGTATGCCTCGCGCAAACACATGCCTTCGGCGCTGCGCAGCCTGCTGGATTTCCTGGTGTTGAGGTTTCCGGAAGAGCCGGAGTGGGACATCGGGCTGCAGTCGACATAAATGTGTTGAATGGCGCCCGATAATGGCAACTCACCGCAGCTGACCTATGCTTTAAACAGCACCCTGTAGATCCGTTCAGAGGTCTGTGCCATGAGCATCAAAACCCGAAAATACCTGATGATTTTCTTCCTCTGCGCCCTGGCGACCGGGCTGTATGGCACTGCCGCCTACCGAGTGGAGCAAACCCGGATGCAGCCGACCTTTGCGATCAGTTGCCATCAGGATCAATGCGTGCCCCACACCGGCAGTTTCAGCGCATTGCGCTGAAGCTTGCACCTACAGTGATGTCGGTGGTGTTTCGGTCTTGAGCTGTTCGCGAAACGCCTTGGGTGAAAACCCGACACGGCGGCGGAACAGCCGCGAGAAGTTGGTCGGGTCGGAAAACCCTAGGACCTCTGACATTTCATTGATGGTCATGCTGGTGTAAGTCAGCAGGCGCTTGGCCTCCAGCAATTGGCGGTCGTGCATGATCTGCAGCGCAGGCTGCCCACCCAATTCCCGACAAGTGCCGTTCAGGTGTGAGACCGAGATCCCCAGCTTGTGGGCCAGGTCTTCGATCTTCGGGTGTTCGCGATAATGCTGTTCAACCAACTGGGTGAAACGCCGGAAATATTCACGTCCGCGTGGGGCCCGTGGGTGGCGGCGCTGGATGGCCTGGCGGCTGATCCACACCAGCAGCACGCTGACCAGGGCGTGCATGAGCATGTCGCGAGCCGGCTGTGCATCGGCGTATTCCTCCAGCAGGCGGGTGAACAGGCTGTTGAGGTAATCGCTGTCGTTGCCCGCCCGGTAGCTGCCGAGCGCGTGCAGCCCGTCGACCGTCGTGCCCAGTTGCGCCTGCAAATGGCTGACCAGCGGCGCCGCCAGGGTCACGATATAGCCTTCGACATCCTCGGCAAATCGAAACCCGTGCACGCACAGCGGTGGCAGCACCTGTAGCGTCGCTTCGTTGAGGGTGGTGCGCTGCCCTTCGATTTCCAACTGTGCCTGGCCTTTGTGCACGTAGAGCAACTGGCACAGATCCGCGTGCCGGTGGGGTTGGATTTCCCACTGGTATTCCCGACTGCGGCGGGAAATGGTTTCACAGTGCAACAAATCGGGAGTCGGCCATTGCTGGCTTTCCCCGTAAAGCTTGAAGACCGGAATCGCGGTTTTGGTCATGGTTTCAATCCGATACTCAGAAGAGTGGTGCGGTAATCGCCCCGATTGGCGGAAAGCACAGGCTTTGTCTCAGTTTTCACCTTCTTATGCTGCGCACTCAAGTGAAAAATGTCAGCAACAAAACCAATGACAACTCTTTCACTTGATCCGTTCGGGTGGAACCTGTGGGCCATAACAATAATGAAAACGCTGAAAACCCAAGTCGCCATTATCGGCGCCGGTCCTTCCGGACTGCTGCTCGGCCAGCTGCTGCACAATGCGGGCATCCAGACCCTGATCATAGAACGCCAGAGCGCCGATTACGTGCAAGGGCGCATCCGCGCCGGGGTGCTGGAGCAGGGCATGGTCGACCTGCTGCGCGAGGCCGGCGTCAGCCAGCGCATGGACAGCGAGGGCCTGGTGCATGATGGCTTCGAACTGGCGCTGAATGGCCAACTCACCCACATCGACCTCAAGGCCCTGACCGGCGGCCAGTCGGTGATGATCTACGGCCAGACCGAAGTCACCCGCGACCTCATGGCCGCGCGCGCCGCAGCCGGTGCCACGACGTTTTACGAGGCGCGCGCCGTACAGCCCCACGCCATGAAAAGTGATCGACCGTGGCTGACCTTCGAGCACCAGGGCGAGGCATTTCGCCTGGAGTGCGACTACATCGCCGGGTGCGACGGTTTCCACGGTATCGCCCGCCAGTCGATCCCGGCCGAGGCGTTGCAGGTCTTCGAGCGGGTCTATCCCTTCGGCTGGCTGGGCATCCTCGCCGACACCCCGCCGGTGCACGACGAACTGGTCTACGCCAAGCATGCGCGGGGCTTTGCCCTGTGCAGCATGCGGTCGCCGACGCGCAGTCGTTACTACCTGCAGGTGCCGGTCGAAACACCGCTGGAAGAGTGGTCGGACGCGCGTTTCTGGGACGAACTGAAAACCCGTCTGCCCAGCCACCTGGCCGATCAACTGGTAACCGGCCCATCCATCGAAAAAAGCATCGCGCCGCTGCGCAGCTTCGTGGTGGAGCCAATGCAGTACGGGCGCCTGTTCCTGCTTGGCGATGCGGCGCATATCGTGCCGCCCACCGGGGCCAAGGGCTTGAACCTGGCGGCCAGCGACGTGAGCACATTGTTTCGGATCTTGCTCAAGGTGTATCGCGAGGGGCGGGTGGACTTGCTGGAGCGCTACTCGGCGATTTGCCTGCGGCGCGTGTGGAAGGCCGAGCGGTTCTCGTGGTGGATGACCTCGATGCTGCATCAGTTTCCCGAGGCGGACGGCTTCAGCCAGCGCATTGCCGAGAGTGAGCTGGCGTACTTCATCGGCTCCGAGGCGGGGCGTAAAACCATTGCAGAAAATTACGTCGGGCTTCCTTACGAAGCTATCGAGTAGCCTGCTATCGTATCGAGCATTCCCGCGGGCCCTCCCTTTCCCGCGGGCCCTGCTCGAAGGTTCTGCCGTGACCAACCTGAATCAGCCCGCCCAACCTGTCCCTGCCGTGCGCAGTGTGCTTGCCGCCTTGATGATGGCGATCTTCCTCGGTGCCCTGGACCAGACCATTGTCGCGGTGTCCATGCCGGCCATTTCCGCGCAGTTCCACGACGTCAACCTGCTGGCCTGGGTGATCTCCGGCTACATGGTGGCGATGACGGTGGCGGTGCCGATCTACGGCAAGCTTGGCGACCTGTACGGGCGACGGCCGATGATGTTGATCGGCATGGGCCTGTTCACCCTGGCCTCGCTGTTCTGTGGCATGGCGCAAAGCATGGAGCAACTGGTGCTGGCGCGGATTCTCCAGGGCATCGGCGCCGGCGGCATGATCTCGGTGAGCCAGGCGATCATCGGCGACATCATCCCGCCCCGTGAACGCGGGCGTTATCAGGGCTACTTCAGCAGCATGTATGCGGTGGCCAGCGTGGCCGGTCCGGTACTGGGCGGCTACATGACCGAGTACCTGTCGTGGCGCTGGGTGTTCCTGATCAACCTGCCATTGGGCGCCGGTGCCTGGTACGTGGCCCATCGCACCCTGGTGGGGTTGCCGGTGCCGCAGCGAAAGCCGGTCATCGACTACCTCGGCACCGTGCTGATGATCATCGGCTTGACCGCCTTGCTGCTGGGCATCACCGAAATCGGCCAGGGCCATCATTGGCGTGACGATGCAGTGCTGGGCCTGCTCGCGTGTGCGCTGGTGGCGCTGACCGCGTTTGTCTGGCATGAACGCCGCGCCCGCGAGCCGCTGCTGCCGATGCACCTGTTTGCCAACCGCAGCGCGGTGCTGTGTTGGTGCACGGTGTTTTTCACCAGCTTTCAGGCGATTTCCCTGACCGTGCTGATGCCTTTGCGCTTTCAGACGGTAACCGGCGCCGGCGCTGACAGCGCGGCCCTGCACCTGCTGCCTCTTGCCATCGGCCTGCCCATCGGCGCGTATTCCGCCGGGCGCATGACCTCGGTGACCGGGCGCTACAAGCCGATGATCCTCAGCGGCGCGCTGTTGAGCCCGCTGGCGATCCTCGGCATGGCCTACAGCGCGCCCCAGGCGGTGCTGCTGACCGGCGTGTTCATGCTGCTGTGCGGGATTGCCGCCGGCATGCAGTTCCCTACGTCGCTGGTGGGGTCGCAGAATTCGGTGGAGCAGCGTGATATCGGCGTGGCCACCAGCACCACCAACCTGTTCCGTTCATTGGGCGGGGCGGTGGGCGTGGCGTGCATGTCGGCGCTGTTGCTGGCGCTGTTGCAGGATTCCAGCTTCGCCCACCTGGCCAGCGGTGCACTCGTGGCCGAAGGCAGTTCCGGCAACGTGCTGCTCGATGGCCTCAACGCCGCCCCGGGCCCGGCGCAGGATGCCCTGCGCGGGGAGTTGGCGGTGACCTTTCGGCATTTGCTGATGGTCAGTGCGGCGGTGTCGCTGTTGGGGCTGGCGGCGGCGATCGCGATGCCGAACCGGGTGCTGCGCGGCCGCGAAGACAAGGCGCGCTGACCCAGTAGGTACCCGGCTTGCCGATCCCATCGCCGGCAAGCCGGGCTCCTACAAGGTCAACCTCAAGGGCTGTAGTACCCGACCGCCACCATGAAATGCCCGGCCTTGCGCACATACGCATGTTTGTTCTCGACCTTGTCGGTCACCGGGTTCTTCCAGCGATATTTGTATTCACCCTGGTCCTGCTCGGCCATCAGCTTGAGGATCGGCTCGCCTACCGGCTTGCCGTCGGGGTCCTTGATCTTGCTGAAGTCGGTGTTGAGCAGGCGCAGGTTGGTGCCATGGGCCACGTAGCGCCGGGTATTGAGGTCGACTACGAACACATAGAGGTCATCCTGCAGGAAACCGCCCTGCAAGGCGTTGATCGCCTTGAGCGTGCCGGCCTCATCCTTGAGCAGTGCATTCACCGCCTTGTTGCGCAGCGCCCGTGCCTGTTCCGGTGTGGCGCGCGGCAGGTAGTAGCCGACCGCCAGGATGCGTTCGCCCACGCGCTGATAAAACACGTGCTTGTGCTCGACCTTGCCATCGTTCCAGTTCTGCCAGCGGTAGTCGGCCTGCTGGATGCCCTGGTCCTGCGGGACCTTGAGCGCGTCCTTGAACGACTGGCGCAGATCCGGGCCGAGCACTTCAGAGACATCGCGTCCGATCAAGGCCGAGGAGGGGCCGCCGCTGGCCAGCAGTACGCCCTGGGTGTCGACCACAAACACATAGCGATCATGATCGACAAACTCGCCCTGGCGGCTGAACGCGGCAAACGCCTTGTCGCCGTTGCTCTGGTAATAGGCCAGGGCTTTTTGCAGCAGTGCCTTGGCGGCCTGGGCGTCCTCGTCCTGAGTCGTCGCGGCGTGCACCTGGCTGAAACACAACAGCAGCAGCGCGGTGATGCGGAGCAGTCCCTTCATGTTCCGTCCCTCATTATTGTTGATGTGACAAGAGCGTAGACGCCTGTGGCTCAAGGCGCCGCCAGCCATTGATCGACGATACCGGCATACACCCCGGTGGCCACGCTCAGGTGCAACCATTGGTCGACATAGCTTTTCCAGGCCACATCGTCGCGGGGCAGCAGGAAGGCTTTTTCGCTGTACTGCATCTGCCGTTCCGGGTTGACCGCGCACAGCCCTGGCTTGAGCTTCTGCTGGTAACGCGCTTCGCTGGCGTCGGTGATCATCACGTCGGCCTTGCCTGCCAGCAACTCGTCGAAAATGGTCACGTTGTCATGCAGGCGGATGTTGGCCTGGCCGAGGTGCGCGCGGGCAAACACTTCGTTGGTGCCGCCCGCCGGTTCGATCACCCGTACCTGTGGCTGGTTGATCTGCTCGAGGGTCTGATAGCGCTGCACATCCGCGCAGCGCACCAGCGGGATCTTGCCATCAACGCCGAGAGACTGGCTGAAGAAGGCCTTTTTCTGGCGCTCGAGAGACACCGAAATACCGCCCACGGCGATGTCGCAGCGCTGGGCGAGGAAATCCGGCATCAGGCTTTTCCAGGTGGTCGGCACCCACTGGATCCTGGCGTTGAGGCTCTTGGCCAGGGATTCGGCCATGGCAATGTCGATGCCTTCGTAGCCGCCATCGGCGCGCAGCGAGGTATAGGGTTTGTAGTCGCCCGTGGTGCACACGGTGAGCGTGCCGCGCTGCAACACCTCATCAAGGCGCGACGGTGCGGTGTCGGCCAGGGCCGAGGTGGCGAGGCTCGCCAGTACGCATAAGGTTATTGTTGTTTTCATGCGGTCGAGTCCTTGGGGCATGATCGGGGGCGGTCATTATTTCCAGGCGGATGGCCAGGTAGCAAGGGCCGTCGAATGTTTAGCCAAGTTGCAACCAAACTCCGCCAACCCTGAATTTAATCGCCTATGCGGGCATGTGACGCTGTCCGGCATCTTCCTCATTGTGATTCCCGCATGGACGGCTGCCCCGACGCTCACCCCGCGACACTGCCGTCCGCACTGGCCTTCTGGGCGCTGTTTCACTGCCGACATGCGCGCCCACCAGATAGCTTTCTCCTACGTTGATCCACCTCACGGATGACGCGCACCTGTGCGCATCTGCCCGGCGGCGCCTGTGCGCCTGCCTGACGCAAACGTATGAGATTTCCCATGAGTGTTTTTGCCAGCCTGCACGAAGCCCAAGCTTTCCTTGAGCAGCACCCGGACATCGAGATGTTCGAGCTGTTTATCCTCGACAACAACGGCGTGCCACGTGGCAAGTTGCTGCACCGCGACGAACTGCTGGCGGTGTATGCCAGCGGCCGGCCGTTGCCCAGCACGATCCTCGGCCTGACCATCAATGGCGATGACGTGGAAAACTCCGGGCTGGTGTGGGAGGTCGGCGACATTGATTGCCGCGCCTACCCGATCAGCGGCAGTTTGCAGCGCATGCCGTGGCGCCTGATCCCGACCGCCGCCGTGCAGGTCAGCATGCACCCCACCGAGGGCTTGCCCGCCACCGTGGCCGACCCGCGGCATCTGCTCGCCAAGGTGATCGCGGGGCTGAATGCCGACGGGTATTACCCGGTGATGGCAGCGGAGCTGGAGTTTTATCTGCTCGACCAGAAGCCCGACAGCCACGGCCGCCCCCAACCGGCACGGGACAGCGACGGTGGCCGCCCGCGTTCGACCCAGGTGTACGGCTTGCGTGAGCTTGAGCAGATCGAGCCGTTCCTGGCGGACCTGTACAGCGCGTGCAAACTGCAGGGCATCCCGGCGCGCACGGCGATTTCCGAATACGCCCCGGGCCAGGTGGAGATCACCCTCGAGCATCGCGCCGATGCCCTGCAGGCGATGGACGAGGCGGTGCGCTACAAGCGCCTGGTCAAGGGCGTGGCGCATAAACACGGGATGAGCGCCTGCTTCATGGCCAAGCCCTTCGACGACCTGGCGGGCACCGGCATGCATATGCACGTCAGCCTGGCGGACGCCGAGGGCAACAACCTGTTTGCCAGTGAGGCCGCCGATGGCACGCCGCTGCTGCGCCAGGCGGTGGGCGGCATGCTCAGCACCTTGCTCGACTCGTTGCTGATGTTCTGCCCCAATGCCAACTCCTATCGCCGCTTCCAGACCAACAGCTACGCGCCGCTCGCCGCCACCTGGGGCGTTGACAACCGCACCGTGAGCCTGCGCGTGCCCGGTGGCCCGGCCTATTCGCGGCACATCGAACACCGCATCTGCGGCGCCGACGCCAACCCCTACCTGGCGGCGGCCGCGATCCTCGCCGGCATCCACCGTGGCATTCGCGAACAACGCGACCCCGGCGCACCCGTGGAAGGCAATGGTTATGCCCAGGCCAAGGAACTGCTGCCGACCGACTGGCTCACCACCCTGCGCGCACTGGAAGGTTCGAGTTGGGCGCGCGAGGCGTTTGGCAGTGAATTCCTCGGCGTGTACCTGGCGGTGAAACGTGCCGAATATCGCCAGTTCATGGGGGAGGTGGGCGAGCAGGACTGGCGGTGGTACCTGCATCAGGCGTGATGCTTGGCTAGGCGGGATGAGCGCAGCGTTGCTTTTGTGGTGAGCGGGCTTGTTGTGGCGAGCGGGCTTGCCCCGCGTTGGGCGGCGAAGCCGCCCCTTCCTAAGGCCCCCGCAGTGTGTCAGGCATAACCGGTTGACTGGTTTTGGGGCGGCTTCGC
>NZ_JASCPP010000158.1:0-10558 GCF_029959745.1 Pseudomonas sp. PS01298
GGCTTGCCTGCGATAGCGGTAGTGAATTCACTGCAGTCATCGCAGGCAAGCCCGCTCCTACATTAAGACCACATCGTCCCCTCCCCCCTACAAATCCCTATATAATGTGCGACTTTTAGCCATCCCTGACTTTCAAGGAGCTTTAGTGAGCACGCTGCCACCCTGCCCGAAATGCAATTCCGAATACACCTACGAAGACGGCGCCCAGCTGGTCTGCCCGGAATGCGCCCATGAATGGTCCGCCAGTGGCGAGGCCGAAGTGGCGGGCGATGAAACCGTGAAGAAAGACTCTGTGGGCAACGTCCTGCAGGACGGCGACACCATCACCGTGATCAAGGACCTCAAGGTCAAGGGCACGTCCCTGGTGGTCAAGGTCGGCACCAAGGTCAAGAACATCCGCCTGTGCGACGGCGACCACGATATCGATTGCAAGATCGACGGCATTGGCCCGATGAAACTCAAGTCCGAGTTCGTGCGCAAAGTCTGAATCTGCTGCACCCATCCCGCGCCCGCCGCGGGATGGCGTTTCGCCCTCTGCGTTGATCGAACGCAATATCCACACAGAAAAACCCGGAAACCGCCAATAGGCACTTGCTATTCTACGAATAAGAATTATTCTCATTGAAACTCATCAAGGAGAACGACCATGACTTATTTGATAGACGCCTGGCTGGATCGTCCACACCCTTACCTGCGGATCCTGCATCGGGAAACCGGCGAAGTCTGTGCGGTGCTGGAAGAAGAGGCACTCAATGAACTGCAGGACCAGGGCGACCTGGACGTGAATGGCCTGAGTTCGAGTGAACCCGGTGTACTCAAGGAAGTGGTGCGCAATCTGTTTCTGTTCTGCTATGCCCGAGCGTTGCGCCCGGCCACGGAACTCAATGGCAAGTTCCATCCATGAACCAGCCAACACACAGGCCCTGTGTGGCAGCTGGCTTGCCTGCGATGTCTTCCACTCGATAACAGCTCGGATCGAGTCGTCTGCATCGCGGGCAAGCCCGGCTCCCACATAAAGCAGGTCTTACAGAACGTCGAGCAGCTCGACGTCGAACACCAGAACGCTGTGCGGCGGGATGCTGCCAACGCCTTGAGCGCCGTAAGCCAGTTCGCTCGGCACGTACAGGCGCCATTTGCTGCCGGCATTCATCAGTTGCAGGGCTTCGGTCCAGCCGGCGATCACGCCACCTACCGGGAATTCTGCAGGCTGGCCGCGCTCGTAGGAGCTGTCGAACACCGTGCCGTCGATCAACGTGCCGTGGTAGTGAGTACGCACTTGGTCTTCACGGGTCGGCTTGGCGCCGTCACCTTGGGTCAACACTTCAAATTGCAGGCCGGAAGCCAGGGTGGTGATGCCGTCACGCTTGGCGTTTTCCGCCAGGAATGCCAGGCCGGCACCTGCAGCGGCTTCAGCCTTGGCAGCGGCTTCGGCTTGCATGATTTCGCGGATGACTTTGAAGCTCGCAGCCATTTGCTCCTGGTCAACGCGGCTTGGCTTGCCGGCGAACGCGTCGGTCAGGCCAGCCAGGATTGCGTCCAGGCTGACGCCCGGTGGCGGGTTGTCGCGCAGTTGGTCGCCCAACTGACGGCCGATACCGTAGCTGACGCGGGTTTCGTCGGTGGACAGATTAACTTCGGACATGAAGAGGCTCCGCTGTAGGGCAGGGCTGAAAACACTGTTTTCCTGCACTGCCCGAAACTAAAAGGGCCAGCAGACTAGCACAGAATGTCAGTCCGGGATCAGCCGCGCGCAGCCCGCCGACCGAGCGCCGCTGGTCGGTTATGCGGCGGCGATGCCTATCGGCTTACGAATAAAGGTTCAGATTCCTTGCCCCCCGCCGATACAGCCCTACACAACTTGGCTGGCTCAAAGAACAACACCGTCCAGCAGACAGACATCAATTTTTGCGGAGCATTCGATGAACAGCTGGTTCGGCAACATTAGCGTCAATCTCAAACTCGGCCTGGGCTTCGGCCTGGTGCTGGTCCTCACGTCAATCCTGGCCCTGACCGGCTGGACCAGCCTGGGCGGCCTGATCGACCGCAGCAACTGGATGAGCGACATCACCCAGCTCAATGCGTCGCTGACCAAACTGCGGATCGTGCGCCTGCAGTACATGCTCGCCAACGGCGACGAAGCCGTGGCCCAGAACGTACAGACCAACCTGGACGCGTTCACGGCTCAGCAGCAGAAACTGCTGGACAGCTTCAAGAGCCCGGAAAACCGCAAGCTGCTCACCGAGCAGAAAAACATCATCACCGCCTACCAGCAGTCGTTGAACAAAATGCGCGAGGCCTACCGTAACGGCAATGCCTCTCGCCAGCTGATGGGCGAAAAGGCCGACATCGCCAATGCACAAATCAACGCGCTGGAAACCAGCGTGAAGCAAGCCCCGGACAGCTCCGAGCACCTTGCACAGTTCCAGGCCGTCGCCGATGCCAAGATGCAATTCCAGTTGGCCCGCTATGAAGTGCGCGGCTATACCGGCAACGTCAACGCGGAGACCGAAGCCCGCGCCGCCGCACAAATCGAAAAAGCCATCAACGGCCTGAAGGGCCTCAGCGCTGTTTTCGGTGCCGGCCAGCAAAGCGCGTTGAGCGCGCTGGAAACCGCCCTGGGCGACTACCGCAGCGCCGTGCAGAACTACAAGGCTGCCAATGCCAACATCGTCGCCGCCCGCGCCGAAATGACCACCCAAGGCGCCGACATTGTCACCATCAGCGACAAGCTGTACGACATCCAGCTGGATCGCCGTGACGCCGAAAGCGCCCAGGCCCGCAGCCTGCAATTGATCAGCACGTTGCTGGCGCTGCTGGTCGGTGTCATTGCCGCCCTGGTGATCACCCGCCAGATCACCCGACCCTTGCAGGAAACCCTGGCCGTGGTGGAGCGCATCGCTTCCGGCGACCTGAGCCACAACATCCAGGTGACCCGCCGCGATGAACTCGGCGTGTTGCAACAAGGCATCCAGCGCATGGGCACGACCCTGCGCGAGCTGATCAGCGGCATTCGTGATGGCGTCACCCAGATCGCCAGCGCCGCCGAAGAGCTGTCGGCCGTGACCGAGCAGACCAGCGCCGGCGTCAACAGCCAGAAGATCGAGACCGATCAGGTCGCCACCGCGATGCATGAAATGACCGCCACCGTGCAGGAAGTGGCGCGCAACGCCGAGCAAGCCTCCCAAGCGGCTTCCGAAGCCGACGGCCAGGCCCGCGAAGGCGACAAGGTCGTGGCGGAAGCCATCGCCCAGATCGAGCGCCTGGCCACCGAAGTGGCGCGCTCCACCGACGCGATGACGCACCTGCAGCAAGAGAGCAACAAGATTGGCAGCGTGATGGACGTGATCAAGGCCGTAGCCGAACAGACCAACCTGCTCGCCCTCAACGCCGCGATTGAAGCGGCGCGTGCCGGTGAAGCCGGTCGCGGATTTGCCGTGGTGGCCGATGAAGTGCGTGGCCTGGCCCAGCGCACACAGAAATCCACCGAAGAAATCGAAGGCCTGGTGGCCGGTTTGCAGAACGGCACCCAGCAAGTCGCCAATGTGATGAACAACAGCCGCAGCCTCACCGACAGCAGCGTCGAGCTGACGCGCAAGGCCGGTGTGTCGCTGGAGAACATCACCCGCACGGTGTCGAATATCCAGTCGATGAACCAGCAGATCGCCGCCGCCGCCGAACAGCAGAGCGCCGTTGCGGAAGAGATCAGCCGCAGCATTGTCAACGTGCGTGATGTGTCGGAGCAGACTGCAACGGCGAGCGACGAGACGGCCAAGTCCAGCGTTGAGCTGGCGCGTTTGGGCAGCCAATTGCAGCAGATGGTCAGTCACTTCCGGGTTTAAGCAACAAAAAGCCGCCTCGGTTTAAGCCGAGGCGGCTCCACCTCTCAGACCTTAGAGGTCATCGAAGCTGTCCCGCAGGAATGTCCACACGTGATTAGTGGCGTGATTACATAACCGGCCTAGTATCCGTCTGCGGGTCGATTGCGTCTTTTTAGATAGCACCCCCGGCCACTCACTGGGAGTGCAAAAAAAACCGCCTACCCAGGCGGTTTTTTATTGCCTGCGATTGACCGATCAGCCCTCGCCTTCCTCGACAAACACCAGCCGATTGCCAAATGGGTCGCCGATGCTCATCTCCCGCGAGCCCCAAGGCGTTGCCTCAACCCCAGGCTTGGCATAACGATAATCCTTGGCCAGTAATTGCTGCTGGTACGCGTCCACGCCCTGCGCCTGAATCCGCACCGCCGAGCCGGGCGAAGCATCGCCGTGGTGCTCGGACAGATGCAACACGCAGTCGCCCAACGACACCTGCAAATACAGCGGGAAATTCGCTTCGAAGCGATGCTGCCAATCCACCTTGAACCCGAGGAAATCGACGTAAAACTCCAACGCCTTGGTCTCGTCGAAGATCCGCAGGATGGGGGTGACTTTTCCTAAGTGCATTGCGCTCGCTCCGTGTATGAGATCAACCACTATAGAGACGAAAACCCGCCGCGCAAATCCCCGCTGCGCGCCAAAAACCGTCCCGGCCGCTGACCATTGGCCTGCCCGTCGCTGTAGCTCAGCACGCCATTGACCCACACACCGTCAATGCCCTCGGCGGCACGTTGCGGGGCTTTGAAGTCCGCCACATCGCGCACTCGCAGGGGATCGAACAACACCAGGTCAGCCCAATACCCTTCACGGATTTCACCGCGCTCAGCCAGGCCAAAACGCGCCGCCGACAACCCGGTCATTTTGTGCACCGCCGTGTGCAGTGGAAACAACCCCACGTCGCGGCTGAAATGCCCCAGCACCCGTGGAAACGCGCCCCATAAACGCGGGTGCGGAAACGGGTCTTCGGGCAAGCCGTCCGACCCCACCATCGACAGCGGATGCGCAAGGATGCGTCGTACATCCGCTTCATCCATCCCGTAGTACACCGCCCCTGCCGGTTGCAGGCGACGCGCCGCGTCCATCAGCGAAACGTCCCACTCGGCAGCGATGTCCTGCAAGTCACGCCCGCCCATCTCCGGATGCGGCGTGGACCAGGTGATGGTGATGCGAAACGCATCGGTGACTTGCTTGAGGTCCAGGGTCGAAGAACTCGCCGCATAGGGATAACAATCACAGCCCACCGGGTGGGTTTTCGCCGCCATCTCCAGCGCCGCCAACAGCTGTGGACTACGCCCCCAGTTACCGGCACCGGCGCATTTGAGGTGGGAAATGATCACCGGCGCCTTGGCATGCCGGCCGATCAGAAAAGCCTCGTCCATCGCCTCCAGCACCGGCTCGAATTCGCTGCGCAGATGGGTGGTGTACACCGCACCGAAGGCCGTCAGTTCTTCACTCAGTTGCAGCACTTCATCGGTCTCGGCATCGAACGCACTGGCGTAGGCCAGGCCTGTGGATAAGCCCAGCGCGCCGGCTTCGAGACTTTCCTGCAACTGCGCCCGCATGTGCGCGATTTCACCGGGCGTGGCGGTGCGGTGCAGATCGTCCATATGGTTGCTGCGCAGCGCCGTGTGGCCGATCAGCGCGGCGACGTTGACCGCCGGGTGAGCGTTTTCCACCGCCAGGCGGTAATCGATAAAACGCGGATAGGCGAAAGCTTCACGCGTGCCCAACAGGTTCATCGGGTCCGGCGGGGCGCCGCGCAGGCTCACCGGCGACGCACTGATGCCACAGTTGCCGACGATCACCGTGGTCACACCCTGGCTGAGCTTGGGCAGCATCTGCGGATGGCGGATCACCACCGTGTCATCGTGGGTGTGCACATCGATGAAACCCGGTGCCAGCACCCGGCCCGCCGCCTCGATTTCATGCTCGGCGCGTGCTGCCGACAAATCGCCGATCGTTTCGATGCGCCCGTCGCGCAGCCCCACATCGGCAACATAGCCTTCGGTGTTGCTGCCATCGATGATCAGCGCCTGGCGAATCAGCGTGTCGTACTTCATATCAGTCTCCAAGCGGCAGGCTGTCTGGGCCGCCGCGATAATCGTCCAGGGCCAGCTTAATCCGGCGCAGGCGTTCCTGGTTGTCGTCCGGCATGGCCAGCGCCAGCTCGGTGGCGAGCAGGTCGATGGCCAGCAGCATTCCGTAGCGCGCCGCCGTGGGTTTGTAGATAAAACTGGTTTCGGCCGGTTGCAGCGGCAGCAGGACATCCGCCAACTCGGCCAGCGGAGAATCGGCCAGGGTGATAGCGACGATGCGCGCGTCATAGTTGCGCGCCAGCTTCACCACCTCCAGCAACTCGGGCGTGAGGCCGGTCAGCGAGCAGACGATCAGTGCCTGTTCGGGCCCCAGCGTCGCGGCCGTGACCCGCATCATCACCGGGTCGTGGCTGGCAGCAATCGGGTACCCCAGGCGCACCAGTCGCACCTGCAACTCGTCGCTGCACAGGCTCGACGGGCCGCCCATGCCGAAGGCGTGAATCATCCGCGCCTTGCCGAGCAGGTTGACCGCATCGACAAAACTCGCCTGGTTGAACCCCGACAAATGCTGACGCAACGTCGTTTCGATATCGCCGAGTATCTGCCGATGAAACGCCGACTGCTCGGGCAGCCCCGCCGGGTCCAGGAAGCGACTGCCGACACCACTCGCCTGGGCCAGCTGCAGGCGCAGATCGCGCAAGTCGCGACAGCCGACACTGCGCGCAAACCGCGACAAGGTTGCGGTGCTGACTTCGGCCCGCTGGGACAACTCTTCCAGGCTGGCCGACGCGGCAAATGCCACATCCTCAAGCATCAGCCTGGCGATACGCCCTTCGCCGGCGCTGAAGGAATCCTGGCGGGCGCGGATCTGGTAGAGGATGTCCATGGGGTCTCCGGGTTACAAAATGCAGGACAGACCATACGTGAGACCGAAGGCCACCACCGAAATCAGGGTCTCCAATACGGTCCAGGTCTTGAAGGTCTGGATCACCGTCATATTGAAGTATTCCTTGATCAGCCAGAAGCCGCCGTCGTTGACGTGGGAAAAGATTACCGAGCCCGCACCGGTGGCCAGCACCAGCAATTCAGGGTGTGGATAACCCATTCCCAGGGCAACCGGCGCTACCACGCCGGATGCGGTGGTCATGGCCACCGTGGCCGAACCCGTGGCAATGCGCATCAGGGCTGCAAACAGCCACCCCATTACCAGCGGCGACAACTGGAACGCGTGGGCCAGGCCAAGGATTTCATTGGTGACGCCCGCATCCACGAGGATCCGGTTCAGGCCACCGCCCGCGCCCACCAGCAAGGTGATGCTCGCGGTCGGCGCCAGGCATTCATTGGTGAACTTGAGGATCGACTCGCGGTTGAAGCCTTGCGCCAGGCCCAGGGTCCAGAAGCTCACCAGGGTCGCCACCAGCAGGGCGATCACCGAGTTGCCGATAAACAACAGGAATTGGTTGAACCCGGTGCCCGGGGTGGAAATGACGTTGGCCCAACCGCCGATCATCATCAGCACCACCGGCAACAGGATGGTACCCATGGTCAGCGCAAAGCTCGGCAGACGCTCGCGAGGCTCGCGCTCGATGAACTGGCGTTCCAACGGGTTTTCCGCCGGCAGGTGAATACGCGGCACGATGAATTTGGCATACACGGGACCGGCGATGATCGCCGTCGGAATGCCGATGAGGATCGCGTAGAGCACGGTCTGCCCCACCGATGCGTTATAGGCCAGCACCGCCATCATCGCCGCCGGGTGCGGCGGCACCAGCGCATGCACCACCGACAAGCCGGCGACCATCGGCAGCCCGACCATCAGGATCGACACGCCCACGCGCCGCGCTACGGTAAAGGCGATCGGCACCAGCAACACAAAACCGACCTCGAAAAACAGCGGCAGCCCCACCAGGAAGGCGATGCACACCATGGCCCAGTGGGCATTGCGCTCGCCGAAGCGGTTGATCAGCGTACGCGCCACCTGCTCGGCGCCGCCGGATTCGGCCATCATCTTGCCGAGCATGGTGCCCAGCGCCACCACCAGGGCGATGTGCCCCAGCGTCTTGCCGACACCCGCCTCATAAGACCCCATGATGGTGTCCGCCGGCATCCCGGCCATCAGTGCGAGGCCGATGGACACCAGGGTGATGACGATAAACGGGTTGAGTCGGTAACGTGCAATCAGCACGATCAATGCAATGATGGCAATGGCAGCGTATGCCAATAGCCCGAAGCCCGGTAATGCGGCCATGCGGTACTCCTCGGAAAGGGTCACGTCGAATTGGTTGTGAAACTCATAAATCATTACCGAGGAGCATTTTCAAATTTTATGAAAGTAATTTTCGCCCACAGACACGTGCTGTCGCGTTGGGATATGCCCGACACGCACGCATGAAAATTCAAGGTGTGTTCTTACATGAAGATCAGCAACTGCCGGAAACTCAGGGGCGGGCGTTGAGTCATAGAATGCGCATCCACTCATGCCCAGGAAAATCGACCATGATTCGCACCTCCCTCGCCGCCGGCGCGCTGTTTCTGACCTTGTGCGGCGCTGCCTCGGCCGCCGATAACGCGGCGCTGAAAAAATGCATGGACGGCGCCAACACGACCGCCGACATGGTCGGTTGCAACGCCAAGGAAGCCAAGGTGCAGGACGATCGCCTGAACCGCGCCTACAAGACCGCCCTCGCCGCCCAGGAAGGCGCGCGCAAACAGCAGCTGCAGGACGTGCAGCGCCTGTGGATAAAGTACCGCGACGCCAATTGTGCCTTCGCCGGCAGAGCCACCGGCGGCACGATCGACCAGGTCAATGGCTCCGGCTGTGTGCTGGACATGACCCAGACCCGCGCCCAGGAACTCGAAGACCTGGTCGGGCCATAACCCCCTTGTAGAAGCCGACAGGTTTAATCGTGATGGACCTTGGCGCGCTTGAGCAGCTTCTTGCAGCGCTCGGACAAATGCAGCACCCGCAGGTGCTTGCCGGCCTTGGTGTAGCGCTCGCGCAGGGTCATCAGCGCGGCAATCGCTGAATAGTCGACAAAGCTCAGGTGACGGCAGTCCAGCGTCACCTGGGCCGGGTCGTTGGCTGGATCGAACTGGTTCAGGAATGGCGTAGTCGAGGCGAAGAACAAGGTGCCGTGCAGGCGATAGAGCTTGCTGCCGTCGGCCTCCAGGTGCTCATCGGCATACAACTCCCGCGCCTGTTGCCAGGCAAAATTCAGCGCGGCAATCACGATGCCGCACAGCACGGCGGTGGCCAGGTCGGTGAACACGGTGATCACCGTCACCGCGAGAATCACCAGCACGTCATTGAACGGCACTTTGTTGATGACCCGCAGCGATGCCCAGGCGAAGGTCTGCTGGGACACCACAAACATCACCCCCACCAGCGCCGCCAGCGGGATCCGCTCGATCAGCGGTGACAGAAACAGAATGAACAACAGGATCATCACCCCGGCGAACACCCCGGAAAAACGCCCGCGCCCGCCAGAACTGAGGTTGATCACGGTTTGCCCGATCATCGCGCAACCGCCCATGCCACCGAACAGGCCCGAGACCATATTCGCCGCCCCCAGGGCCACGCTTTCGCGGTCGGGGTAGCCCCGGCTTTCGGTGATTTCGTCGGTGAGGTTCAAGGTCAGCAGGGTTTCCAGCAGGCCGACCATGGCCATCAGGAACGCGTAGGGCGCGATGATGCCGAGGGTTTCCAGGGTCCAGGGGATCTGCGGCAGGGCAAAGGTCGGCAGGCCGCCGGCGATGTGGGCCATGTCGCCGAGAGTCCGGGTCGGCAGGCCGAGCAGGTACACCGCCAGGCCCACGCCGAGAATCGCCACCAGGGCCGGCGGCACGGCGCGCGTTATGCGCGGCAGCAGGTAGACGATGCCCATGGTCACCAGCACCAGGCCGGTCATCACATACAACGGCGTACCGCTGAGCCAGGTGTCACCGCTTTTGAAGTGTTCCAGTTGCGCCAGCGCAATAATGATCGCCAGGCCGTTGACGAACCCCAGCATCACCGGGTGCGGCACCATGCGCACCAGCTTGCCCAGGCGCAACAGGCCGAACGCGACCATGATCAGCCCGCCCAGCAGCACCGTCGCCAGCAGGTACTCCACGCCGTGCTGCACCACGAGCGCGACGATCACCACCGCCATCGAGCCCGCCGCCCCCGACACCATGCCGGGCCGGCCGCCAAACAGCGCCGTGAGAGTGCAGATGATAAAAGCGCCGTAGAGGCCCATCAGCGGGTTGAGGTGGGCGACCAGGGCAAAGGCGATGCATTCGGGCAGCAACGCAAAAGACGTGGTGAGGCCGGCCAGGGCATCGGCGCGCAGACGGGTGAGGTTCATGAGGTACCAGGGCATTGCGGGGATAAGGCCGGGAATGGTACGGAATTGAACGCGGCAGAACCAGATTTTTCAGGCAGGCAATCCCCGGTGGGGAACGGGCCGGTTGTGACAAACGGAGTCGTTCTGACAAGCACGCGTGTGTGGCGGACGGGCTTGGTGTGATAGGCAATTGTGTGTGGCGGACGCGTTCCATGTGGCGAGAGGGCTTGCCCCGCGTTGGGCTGCGAAGCAGCCCCCCAAACCATTCAGCGCATATCTGTCGAATATAGGCGGTGGCTGGGATGGGGCTGCTTCGCAGCCC
>NZ_JASCPP010000159.1:0-10536 GCF_029959745.1 Pseudomonas sp. PS01298
GATGAGGCCCTTGAGTCTGGTGGCGATTTCAAGGCAGCCATCGCCGGCAAGCCGGCTCCTGCGCAGGGGGTGCGTTTAGGCCTTGGCGCGATCCAGCAGGTACTGGGTCAGCAGGGGCACTGGACGGCCGGTGGCGCCCTTGTCCTTGCCGCCGCTGGTCCAGGCGGTGCCGGCGATGTCCAGGTGCGCCCAGTTGAAGTTCTTGGCGAAGCGCGACAGGAAGCAGGCCGCGGTGATGGTGCCGGCTTTCGGGCCGCCGATGTTGGCGATGTCGGCGAACGGGCTGTCCAGTTGCTCCTGGTACTCATCGAACAGCGGCAATTGCCAGGCACGGTCGTCGGCAGCCTTGCCGGCGCTGAGCAGTTGCTCGATCAGCTCGTCGTTGTTGCCCAGCAGGCCCGAAGTGTGGGCGCCCAGGGCAACCACGCAGGCGCCGGTCAGGGTCGCGATGTCGATCACGGCCTGTGGCTTGAAGCGCTCGGCGTAGGTCAGTGCGTCGCACAGCACCAGGCGGCCTTCGGCGTCGGTGTTGAGGATTTCGACGGTCTGGCCGCTCAGGGTGGTGACGATGTCGCCCGGACGGGTCGCGCCGCCGCTCGGCATGTTCTCGGCGCAGGCCAGGATGCACACCAGGTTGATCGGCAGCTTCAGCTCGAGCACGGCGCGCAGGGTGCCGAACACGCTGGCGGCGCCGCCCATGTCGTACTTCATCTCGTCCATGCCCAGGCCCGGCTTGAGGCTGATGCCGCCGGTGTCGAAGGTGATGCCTTTACCCACCAGGGCGTAAGGCTTCTCGGACTTCTTGCCGCCGTTGTATTGCATCACGATCAGGCGTGGCGGCTGGTCGCTGCCCTGGCCCACGGCATAGAACGAGCCCATGCCCAGTTCCTTGATCTTTTTCTCGTCCAGCACTTCGACCTTGAGGCCCTTGAACTCTTTGCCCAGCGCCTTGGCCTGTTCGCCCAGGTAGGTCGGGTGGCAGATGTTCGGCGGCAGGTTGCCCAGGTCGCGGGTGAACGACATGCCGTTGGCGATGGCCTGGGCGTGGGTCACGGCGCGCTCGACTTCAGCCTGGGCGGCCTTGATGGTCAGCAGGGTGATTTTCTTCAGGGCGCGCGGTTCGGCTTTCTGGCTCTTGAACTGGTCGAAAATGTAACCGCCGTCTACAAGAGTCTCGGCCAGCAGGCGGGTCTTGCCGTAGCTGTCACGGCCCTTGACGACGATTTCATCGAGTGCCAGTGCCGCGTCGCTGCCGCCCAGGCCCTTGAGGGTGCTGAGGATGCTGCTGATGATCTTGCGGAATGGACGGTCGCCGAGCTCGGCGTCCTTGCCCACGCCCACCAGCAATACGCGGTCGGCCTTGAGGTTGGGCAGGCTTTGCAGCAGCAGGCTCTGGCCGACTTTGCCGGCCAGGTCGCCGCGCTTGAGCACGGCGCTGATCGCACCGCCGCTGAGTTCGTCGAGTTGCTTGGCGGCGACGCCGAGCTTGCGGCCTTCGCCGATGGCGACCACGAGGGTGGCGGTTTTCAACGTTTCGGGGCTAACGCTTTTTACAACCAATTCCATTTTCGGGTCCCTTATAAAGGTCTGAGAGCCGTGCGTCTGTACGCCGGCTTTAAGGCTGGGCAGCGGTGTAAGCCGCCCGCGACAAAGGCCGCAGTTTGAACCTCGCCGGCGGAGCCTGACAACCCTTGCCACGTGCTTTGTGCATGCGCATGAGGTTGCGCAGTGACAGGCGCGGTCAATCACAGGATAATGCGCCATCTTTTTAGCCGGCCCGCTGTAAACGGGCTGACTCGGTATGCTGCTTGTTTGGCCGCCTTAGCCTGACAACCCTGGAGTGTCTGGTTTGATCGTCTTCCGTTATCTGTCCCGCGAAGTCCTGTTGACCCTGAGTGCCGTGAGTGCGGTGTTGCTGGTCATCATCATGAGTGGTCGTTTCGTCAAATACCTGGCCCAGGCTGCCTCCGGCGCCCTGGACCCAGGCTCGCTGTTCCTGATCATGGGCTTTCGCCTGCCGGGGTTCCTGCAGCTGATCCTGCCGTTGGGCCTGTTCCTCGGGATCCTGCTGGCCTACGGCCGCCTGTACCTTGAAAGCGAAATGACCGTGCTCTCCGCCACCGGCATGAGCCAGCAGCGCCTGTTGGGCATGACCATGATCCCGGCCGCCGGCGTCGCGCTGATCGTGGCCTGGTTGAGCCTGAGCCTGGCCCCGCAAGGCGCCATGCAGTTCCAGCTGGTGCTGAACAAGCAGGACGCGATGACCGAGTTCGACACCCTCGAACCTGGCCGTTTCCAGGCCCTGAACGACGGTTCACGGGTGACCTACACCGAAACCCTGACCGACGACCGCGCCAACCTGGGCGGTGTCTTCATCTCTGAAAAACGCTTGGGCCAGGACAAGAAAGACCGCGGCATTTCCGTGCTGGTAGCCGATTCCGGTCGCCAGGAAGTCCGTCCGGACGGCAGCCGCTACCTGATCCTGGAAAATGGCTATCGCTACGATGGCAGCCCGGGCATGGCGGATTATCGCGCGATCAAGTACGACACCTATGGCGTGATGCTGGCTCGTCCGGACATCAGCGACGAAGTCACTGACCGCGACGCCATCCCCACCACCGACCTGTTCGGTAGCAAGGAGCTGCGCTCGATCGCCGAGCTGCAATGGCGGATTTCCCTGCCGCTGCTGGTGTTCATCGTGACCTTGATGGCCGTGCCGCTGTCGCGCGTCAACCCGCGCCAGGGCCGTTTCCTCAAGCTGTTGCCGGCGATCCTGCTGTACATGGCTTACCTGACCATCCTGATTTCCGCCCGTGGCTCCCTGGAGAAAGGCAAGCTGTCGCCGACCCTGGGCCTGTGGTGGGTGCACGGTATCTTCCTGGTGATCGGCCTGGGGCTGCTGTATTGGGAACCTATACGCTTGAAAATGATGAGCCGTCGTGGCCAGAAGGAGTTGGCTCGTGGCTAAGCTCGATCGCTACATTGGTAGCAGCGTACTGATCGCCATCCTGGCGGTATTGGGCATCATCCTGGGCCTGGCCTCGTTGTTCGCCTTCATCGATGAAGTCGGCAACGTCAGCGACACCTATACCGTGTGGGACGTGCTGAGCTATGTCGCCCTCACCGCACCGCGTCGCCTCTACGACATGATGCCGATGGCCGCGCTGATCGGCTGCCTGATCGGCCTGGGCAGCCTGGCCAGCAACAGCGAACTGACCATCATGCGGGCCGCCGGGGTGTCCATCGGCCGTATCGTCTGGGCGGTGATGAAACCCATGCTGCTGCTGATGCTGTGCAGTGTGCTGATCGGCGAATACGTCGCGCCACCGGCTGAAACCACGGCCCAGGCCAACCGCGCCCTGGCCCAGGGCTCGGGCGATGCGCAAAGCTCCAAGCATGGCCTGTGGCACCGCCAGGGTGATGAGTTCATCCACATCAACGCCGTGCAGCCGGGCGGCCTGTTGATCGGGGTCACGCGCTACACGTTCGACAAGGAACGTCACTTGCTGGCGTCCAGCTTCGCCAAGCGTGCGCAGTACGGCGATGAAAAGTGGCAACTGAGCGACGTCACCACGACTTATTTCCGCAATATCGGCCAAGGCACCAAGGCCAGCACCGAAGTGATCAATGTGCCAAGCGAGGAGTGGGATATCGCCCTCAAGCCGCAACTGCTCAACACCGTGGTGATGGTCCCCGAAAGCCTGCCGATCTCCGGCCTGTGGGGTTACATCCACTATCTCAAGGACCAGGGCCTGAACAACGGCCGCTACTGGCTGGCGTTTTGGGTCAAGGTGTTGCAGCCGGTGGTCACCGCCGCGCTGGTACTGATGGCGATTTCGTTCATCTTCGGCCCGCTGCGTTCGGTCACCCTCGGCCAGCGCGTGTTTACCGGCGTGCTGGTCGGCTTCACCTTCCGGATTGCCCAGGACCTGCTGGGCCCGTCGAGCCTGGTGTTCGGGTTCTCGCCCCTGTTTGCGGTGCTGGTGCCGACCGGTATCTGCGCGCTGGCTGGGTTCTGGCTGTTGCGCCGCGCCGGTTGATGCCGCGCTTATGAACAAAAAATGCCCCGCTCGCGAGATCGGGGCATTTTTGTTCTGGTCAGCAAAGATGACGCCTGGCCTGAGCATCAGGTACAATTCCCGGCTATTTTTCAGCGGGCAATCTGCCTGCAGCCTTTTTGAGTGTTGATCCGTGAGTGATTTGAGTCATATCCGCAATTTCTCCATCATCGCCCACATTGACCATGGCAAGTCGACGCTGGCCGATCGATTCATCCAGATGTGCGGCGGCCTTGCCGAGCGTGAAATGGAAGCCCAGGTCCTGGACTCCATGGACCTCGAACGCGAGCGCGGGATCACCATCAAGGCCCACAGCGTTACTCTGTATTACAAGGCCAAAGACGGCATCACCTACCAGCTGAACTTCATTGACACCCCGGGCCACGTCGACTTCACCTATGAAGTCAGCCGTTCCCTGGCGGCCTGTGAAGGTGCCTTGCTGGTGGTCGACGCCGGCCAGGGCGTTGAAGCGCAGTCGGTTGCCAACTGCTACACCGCGATCGAGCAGGGCCTGGAAGTCATGCCCGTGCTGAACAAGATCGACCTGCCACAGGCCGAGCCCGAGCGCGTCAAGGAAGAGATCGAGAAGATCATCGGCATCGACGCCACCGACGCCGTCACCTGCAGCGCCAAGACCGGCCTGGGTGTCGACGAAGTGCTCGAGCGCCTGGTGCAGACCATTCCCGCGCCGACCGGCAACTACGAAGATCCGCTGCAAGCGCTGATCATCGACTCCTGGTTCGACAACTACCTGGGCGTTGTGTCCCTGGTCCGCGTGCGCCATGGCCGCGTGAAGAAGGGCGACAAGATCCTGGTCAAGTCCACCGGCAAGATCCACCTGGTGGACAGCGTGGGTGTGTTCAACCCCAAGCACACTGCGACCGTTGATCTGAAAGCCGGTGAAGTGGGCTTCATCATCGCCGGTATCAAGGACATCCACGGCGCGCCGGTAGGTGACACGCTGACGCTCAGCTCGACGCCGGACGTCGATGTGCTGCCGGGCTTCAAGCGCATTCAGCCACAGGTCTATGCCGGCCTGTTCCCGGTCAGCTCCGATGATTTCGAGGATTTCCGCGAAGCCCTGCAGAAGCTGACCCTCAACGACTCGTCGTTGCAGTACACCCCGGAAAGCTCCGACGCCCTGGGCTTCGGCTTCCGCTGCGGGTTCCTGGGCATGCTGCACATGGAAATCATCCAGGAGCGCCTCGAGCGCGAATACGACCTGGACCTGATCACCACCGCACCGACGGTTATTTTTGAGCTGTTGCTGAAAACCGGTGAAACGATTTACGTCGACAACCCGTCCAAGCTCCCGGATCTGTCGGCAATCGAAGACATGCGCGAGCCTATCGTGCGGGCCAATATCCTGGTTCCGCAGGAGCACCTGGGCAACGTCATCACCCTGTGTATCGAAAAGCGTGGCGTACAACGCGACATGCTGTTCCTCGGTACCCAGGTGCAAGTGACCTACGACATGCCGATGAACGAAGTGGTCCTGGACTTCTTCGACCGCCTCAAATCCACCAGTCGCGGCTACGCTTCGCTGGACTACCATTTCGATCGTTACCAATCGGCTAATCTGGTGAAACTGGATGTGTTGATCAACGGCGACAAGGTAGATGCCCTTGCACTGATCGTGCACAAGGACAACGCGCACTACAAAGGTCGCCAGTTGACCGAGAAGATGAAAGAACTGATTCCGCGCCAGATGTTCGACGTCGCGATCCAGGCCGCCATCGGCGGGCAGATCATTGCGCGGACCTCCGTCAAGGCACTCAGAAAGAACGTACTGGCCAAATGCTACGGCGGTGACGTAAGCCGTAAGCGCAAGCTGCTTGAGAAGCAAAAGGCCGGTAAAAAACGCATGAAGCAAGTAGGTAACGTGGAAGTTCCACAAGAAGCCTTCCTTGCGGTGCTCAGGTTGGATAGTTAGGTCCTATGTCGCTAAATTTCCCGCTGTTGCTGGTCATCGCCGTTGCCGTTTGCGGTCTCTTGGCGTTGCTCGATCTGGTGTTCTTCGCCCCGCGTCGGCGGGCGGCTATCGCGTCCTATCAGGGCAGCGTCAGCCAGCCCGATGGCGTGGTTATCGAGAAGCTGAACAAAGAGCCTTTGCTGGTTGAATACGGCAAGTCGTTCTTCCCGGTGTTGTTCATCGTGCTGGTGCTGCGTTCGTTCCTGGTGGAGCCGTTTCAGATCCCTTCGGGGTCGATGAAACCCACCCTGGATGTCGGCGACTTCATCCTGGTCAACAAATTTTCCTACGGGATCCGCCTGCCGGTGATCGACAAGAAGGTCATCGAGATCGGTGACCCGCAGCGCGGCGACGTGATGGTGTTCCGCTATCCGAGCGATCCGAACGTCAACTACATCAAGCGTGTAGTGGGCCTGCCGGGCGACGTGATTCGCTACACCAGCGACAAGCGCCTGCTCATCAACGGCGAATCGGTGGCCGAGAAGTTGATCGGTTCCGAACCGAACAGCCTGGGCAGCGCTGAGCTGTACGAAGAAAAACTCGGTGCGGTAGAGCACGAAATCCGCAAGGAAATGAGCCGCTACCGTGCCCAGCCTGATGGTGAGTGGAAAGTGCCGGCCGGGCACTATTTCATGATGGGCGACAACCGTGACAACTCCAATGACAGCCGCTACTGGGATGATCCCACCATTCCCAAGGACCTGCTGGGCATGGTTCCCGACCAGAATATCGTCGGCAAGGCCTTCGCGGTCTGGATGAGCTGGCCGGAACCCAAGCTCAGCCACCTGCCGAACTTCTCGCGGGTCGGGCTGATCAAGTAATACAGGCGGCGCTGTGAACACAGCGCCGAATGCTTTTCTGGGGTTGGGACAAATCGGTCCCGCCTCATGCAGCACCAACCAGGATTTGAATTTGAACACTGCGTCAATCGTCGATGGCCGCCGGTGCCACCAAACAGATATGGGTAAACCGTGAGCGTTTCTTTAAGCCGTCTCGAGCGTCAGCTCGGCTACACCTTCAAGGACCAGGAATTGATGGTCCTTGCCCTTACACACCGCAGCTTTGCCGGGCGTAATAACGAACGCCTGGAATTCCTCGGTGATGCCATCCTCAATTTCGTCGCCGGTGAAGCCCTGTTCGAGCGCTTCCCACAAGCCCGTGAAGGCCAGCTGTCGCGCCTGCGTGCGCGCCTGGTGAAGGGCGAGACCCTGGCGGTGCTGGCCCGTGGCTTCGGCCTGGGCGAGTACCTGCGCCTGGGGTCCGGCGAGTTGAAGAGTGGCGGTTTCCGGCGTGAATCGATCCTCGCCGATGCCCTCGAAGCGCTGATCGGCGCGATCTACCTCGATGCTGGCATGGAAGCGGCCAAGGAGCGCGTCACCGCGTGGCTGACCTCCGAGATCGAAAGCCTCACGCTCGTCGACACCAACAAAGATCCCAAGACCCGCCTGCAGGAATTCCTCCAGTCGCGCGGGTGCGAACTGCCACGCTACGAAGTGGTGGATATCCAGGGTGAACCGCATTGCCGCGTGTTCTTCGTGGAATGTGAAATCACCTTACTGAATGAAAAAAGCCGAGGTCAGGGTGTGAGCCGTCGTATTGCCGAACAGGTAGCGGCCGCTGCAGCACTGATTGCCCTGGGCGTGGAGAATGGCCATGACTGATTCAACCGCAACACGCTGTGGCTATGTTGCCATCGTCGGCCGCCCCAACGTGGGCAAGTCCACGCTGCTGAACCACATCCTCGGCCAGAAGCTCGCGATCACCTCGCGCAAGCCGCAGACCACCCGCCACAACATGCTGGGCATCAAGACCGAAGGCAACGTGCAAGCGGTCTACGTCGACACCCCGGGCATGCACAAAGGCGGCGAGAAAGCCCTCAACCGCTACATGAACAAGACCGCTTCGGCGGCGTTGAAAGACGTCGACGTGGTGATCTTCGTGGTCGACCGCACCAAGTGGACCGACGAAGACCAGATGGTCCTCGAGCGTGTGCAGTACGTCACCGGCCCGTTGATCGTTGCGCTGAACAAGACCGACCGCATCGAAGACAAAGCCGAGCTGATGCCGCACCTGAGCTGGCTGCAGGAACAACTGCCGAACGCGCAGATCATCCCGATCTCGGCCCAGCACGGGCACAACCTCGATGCCCTGGAACGCGTGATCGCCGAGCACCTGCCGGAGAACGAGCACTTCTTCCCGGAAGACCAGATCACCGACCGCAGCAGCCGTTTCCTCGCCGCCGAACTGGTGCGCGAGAAAATCATGCGCCAGATGGGCGCCGAGCTGCCGTACCAGATCACCGTCGAGATCGAAGAGTTCAAGCAGCAGGGCAAGACCCTGCATATCCATGCGCTGATCCTCGTCGAGCGTGACGGCCAGAAGAAAATCATCATTGGCGACAAGGGCGAGCGCATCAAGCGCATCGGCACTGAAGCGCGCAAGGACATGGAATTGCTGTTCGATTCCAAGATCATGCTCAACCTGTGGGTGAAGGTGAAGGGTGGATGGTCCGATGACGAGCGCGCACTGCGTTCGCTGGGCTACGGCGACCTGTAAACGGCCTTCGGTAACGCCGCAAGTCAAAATGTGCGAGCGGGCTTGCTCGCGAATACGGTCTATCAGCGATGAATGTATCGACTGACACTCCGCCTTCGCGAGCAAGCCCGCTCCCACATTGGATAGTCGCAGTTTTCAAGACCGTGCTTGTCAGCGAGAACCCAATGTCCCAATCCCCACCTCCCAGTCAACTCGCCTACGTCCTGCACAGCCGCGCCTACCGCGAGACCAGTGCGCTGGTGGATTTCCTCACGCCCCAAGGTCGCCTGCGCGCAGTGTTGCGCAGCGCGCGGGGCAAGGCGGGTACATTGGCGCGGCCCTTCGTGGCACTGGACGTGGAGTTTCGCGGCAAGGGCGAGCTGAAGAACGTCGGCCGCATGGAAAGCGTCGGCACCAGCGCCTGGCTCAATGGCGAGGCGCTGTTCAGCGGCCTCTACCTGAATGAACTGCTGATCCGCCTGCTGCCCGCTGAAGACCCGCACCCCGCGGTCTTCGATCACTACGCTGCCACCTTGCTGGCCCTCGCCGAAGGGCGCCCACTGGAGCCGTTGTTGCGCGCCTTCGAGTGGCGCCTGCTGGATGACCTCGGCTACGGCTTCGAACTGGCCAACGACCTGCACGGCGAGCCCATCGCCGCCGACGGCATGTACCGCCTCCAGGTCGATGCTGGCCTGGAGCGCGTGTACCTGCTGCAGCCGGGGCTGTTCCAGGGCACTGAGCTGCTGGCCATGAGCGAAGCCGACTGGACCGCCCCCGGCGCCTTGTCCGCCGCCAAGCGCCTGATGCGCCAGGCACTGGCCGTGCACTTGGGCGGACGGCCGCTGGTCAGTCGCGAGTTGTTTCGAAAGCCCTGACATCCCCGTGTATGCTGTGCACCGATTCTTTCCCTTTTCAGGAGCGCTTCCGTGACCACCAGCAATCGCATTCTTCTTGGCGTCAACATCGACCACGTCGCCACCCTGCGCCAGGCCCGGGGCACCCGTTACCCTGACCCGGTCAAGGCCGCGCTGGACGCCGAAGAAGCGGGCGCCGACGGCATCACCGTGCACCTGCGCGAAGACCGCCGCCACATCCAGGAGCGCGACGTGCTGCTGCTCAAGGACGTGCTGCAAACCCGCATGAACTTCGAAATGGGCGTCACCGAAGAGATGATGGCGTTCGCCGAGCGCATCCGTCCGGCGCACATCTGCCTGGTGCCCGAAACCCGCCAGGAACTGACCACCGAAGGCGGCCTCGACGTCGCCGGCCAGGAAGCGCGGATCAAGGCCGCGGTGGAGCGTCTGTCGAAGATCGGCAGCGAAGTCTCGCTGTTCATCGACGCCGATGAGCGCCAGATCGAAGCGTCGCGCCGCGTCGGCGCGCCGGCCATCGAGCTGCACACCGGCCGTTATGCCGATGCCACCACGCCGACCGAAGTCGCCGACGAACTGCAACGCATCATCGACGGGGTCAATTGCGGGTTGAATGAAGGCCTGATCGTCAACGCCGGCCATGGCCTGCACTACCACAACGTCGAGGCCGTGGCTGCGATCAAGGGCATCAACGAGCTGAACATCGGCCATGCGCTGGTGGCGCATGCGCTGTTTGTCGGCTTCAAAGGTGCCGTGGCCGAGATGAAGGCGCTGATTCTGGCAGCTGCCAAGGCCTGATACCGCAGCCCAAGCTCAGCCGTGTCTACTGTGGTGAGCGGGCTTGCCTGTTGGGCTGCGAAGCGGCCCTGAAACCTGCGATTCCGATCTCCCTGACACTCGGCGGCGATTGAACTGGGGCTGCTGCGCAGCCCAACGCGGGGCAAGCCCGCTCGCCACACAAGGCGTGCTCGGCCCGACAGGCTCCTTGTTACAAAAAGCGTGTTCGGCCCGACAGGCTCCTTGTTACAAAAGGCGTGCTCGGCCCCGACAGGCTCCTTGTTACAAAAGGCGTGCTCGGCCCCGACAGGCTCCTTGTTAC
>NZ_JASCPP010000015.1:0-83849 GCF_029959745.1 Pseudomonas sp. PS01298
GGAGCCGGGCTTGCCCGCGATGCAAGCACCTCGGTGTATCAGTCGCACCGAGGTGATGCTTCGCAGGCAAGCCAGCTCCCACATAAGCCCAGCTCCCGCCGAAAGGCGGGCTCCTACCGGTAGTTTGGCTTACTGCGCCGTGTAGATCTGGTCGAACACGCCACCGTCATTGAAGAATTTCGGTTGGGCAGTTTTCCAGCCGCCGAAGTCTTTGTCGATAGTCACCAGGTCCAGTTTCGGGAACTGCTGGGCGTATTTGGCGGCAACTTTTGCATCGCGTGGGCGGTAGAAGTTCTTCGCCGCAATCTCCTGGCCAGCCGGGCTGTACAGGTGCTTGAGGTATTCGGTCGCGATCTCGGTATTGCCCTTTTTCTCGGCGTTCTTGTCAACCACGGCCACTGGCGGCTCCGCGAGGATCGACAGGGAAGGCACGACGATGTCGAACTTGTCGGCGCCGCCGTCTTCTTTCAGGGCCAGGAACGCTTCGTTTTCCCAGGCCAGCAACACGTCACCCTGACCGTTGTTGACGAAGGTGATGGTCGAACCACGGGCGCCGGTGTCGAGGATCGGCACGTGCTTGAACAGCTCTTTCACGTATTCCTGCGCCTTGGCTTCGCTGCCACCGGATTTCAGGCCGTAGGCCCAGGCGGCGAGGAAGTTCCAGCGCGCACCGCCGGAGGTTTTCGGGTTCGGGGTGATCACCGAAACGTCTTTCTTGATCAGGTCGCCCCAATCCTTGATGCCTTTAGGGTTGCCCTTGCGCACCAGGAACACGATGGTCGAGGTGTACGGGGTGCTGGCGTCCGGCAGGCGAGTCTGCCAGTTTTCCGGCAGGGTCTTGCCCAACTTGGCGATTTCGTCGATATCGCCGGCCAGGGCCAGGGTCACTACGTCGGCGCGCAGGCCGTCGATCACTGCCCGGCCTTGCTTGCCCGAGCCACCATGGGATTGCTGGATCTTGACGTTGTCACCTGGGTGGGACTGTTTCCAGAAGTTGGTGAACTCAGCGTTGTAGTCCTGGTACAGCTCACGGGTCGGGTCGTACGAGACGTTGAGCAACTCGTAGTCCTTGGCAACAGCGGAACCGGCAAACACGGCACTGGCCAGGGCGGCCAGGGCATAACGGCGAATCGACGACATAGAAGGCTCCTGAAATTCTTGGGTGTTGGCTTTTTCTTATAGTTGCGGGTCTAGCATGCGAATCGCCGTTTTTGCTTAACTCGGTTTGTTCCCCGGGTTCTGCAAACGGAATTTTTCTTTGCGTTCGATCTGTACCACTTGGGCGTTGTGCACAGTAATTTCCACCGCGCCAAACCGCAGATCGCGCAGGGCGCTCTGGATCTCACGCAAAATGGCTGCTTCGTCCTGGCCGTCGACGCTACGTAGAGATGCGCTCATGGTCTCGCTCCTGAAATGAATAGTGCCTCGCAGTGGCGGCACTGCTTGCGGCGTGAGGGCGATAGTAGATAAGCAGGGATATTCTTAAAAATACTATTTAAGAATGTTTATATAACCAGAAAGAATTTTCTGGTGGGGCGCGGGGTTGCGAGGACTTTGGCCATGAAAATACTCACGCACAGGCGCCGCTGAACCCTGTGGGAGCTGGGCTCGCCCGCGAGGGCGGCGTGTCAGGCGGCGAATATTTCGCCTGACAGTTCCTCGTCGCGGGCAAGCTCGGCCCGGACATTGACCGAGGGTGCCTAACGAATGGCAGGCGCCCTTGACCAATCAATCTCCTGCGCCGGCATCGGCCGCCCGAACCAGTAGCCCTGCCCCAGGTCGCACGCCTGCTCCAACAGAAACCGTGCCTGCTCCACCTGCTCGATCCCCTCGGCGTGCACTTGCATGCCCATGCTCTTCGCCAGGGCGATCACTACACGCACAATCGCCGCGTCATCCTCGTCCCACGGCAGCCCGGCGACAAAGCCCTGGTCGATCTTGAGCTTCTGCACCGGCAGGCGCTTGAGCCGCAGCAGCGAGGAATAGCCGGTCCCGAAGTCGTCGATGGCCAGGCGCAAGCCCAGCTCACGCAAGCGATGCAGTTGCTCCAGGGCCACTTCAGGGTCGTCCATCACCGCGCTTTCGGTGACTTCCAGCTCCAGGAAGGCCGGGTCGAGGCCGGTTTGATGCAGCACCTGGGCGACCTGCTCGTACAGTTCGCGCCGGGCAAACAAGCGGCTGGACACATTGATCGCGATAAAGCTCAACGGCGTACCCTCGGCCAGCCACTGGCACATCTGCCGACAGGCCTGGTGCATCACCCAGCCATCGATGTCGGCAATCAGCCCGGTGCGCTCGGCGATGGGGATGAATTCGCCCGGCGGCACCAACCCGCGTTCCGGGTGTTGCCAGCGCACCAGCGCCTCGACGCCGATCAGCCGGCTGGTGTGCAGATCGTGGACCGGCTGGTAGTACACGCGCAGTTCCTGCTGGTCGAGGGCACGCCGCAGCTCACTGGCGATTTCCACGCGGTTCTGCGCATGGGCGGTGAGCTCTTCGGTGTACAACGCGTAGCCTTCACGCCCGGCGCTCTTGGCCTTGAACAGCGCGGAGTCGGCGTTGCGCAGCAGCTGTTCGGCGCTCAGGGCGTCATTGGGGAACAGGCTGATGCCAATACTCGCGCTGATAAACAGCTGGTGACCGTCGAAAATGAACGGCTGTTTCATCGCCTCCAGCATGCGCTGCGCCAATGCGGCCGCCTGGACCACCTGCGGGCAGCTTTCCGCGAGCACGGCGAACTCATCCCCGCCCAGCCGCGCCAGGGTCACGCCGGGCCCGAAAAGGCCCTGCAGCCGCTCGCAGACCAGCTTGAGCAATTGGTCGCCGACGTTGTGGCCCAGGCTGTCATTGATGATCTTGAAGTGGTCGAGGTCCATCAGCAGCAGGGCGCAGCCGCGCTTGTGCAGTTGCGCCGAAGCCAGCGCCTGCTCGGCACGGTCGGTGAACAACAGGCGGTTGGGCAGGTCGGTCAGCGGGTCGTGATGGGCCAGGTGGGCCAGTTCGTGCTCGGAATCCTTGATGGCACTGATGTCGGAAAACACCGCGACGTAATGGCTGACGCTGCCCTGGTCATCGTGGATCACACGGATGGTTTGCCACTGTGGATAAATTTCACCGCTTTTGCGCCGGTTCCAGATTTCACCGCTCCATTCGCCGGTACGTTCCAGGCTCTGGAACATCTGCTGGTAAAAATGCGACGAATGGCGTCCGGACTTGAACAGGCTGGGCTGCTGGCCCATGACGTCTTCGCGCCGATAGCCGGTGATCTCCATGAAGGCCCGGTTGACGTGCACGATGAGCCCCTGGGCATCGGTCACCAGCACACCTTCACGCGTGCAATCAAACACTGCGGCGGCCTGGCGCAGGCGTTCGCGGTTTTCCTTGAGTGGCTGCTGCAACTGATGCGCGCGGGCAAATCGCGCGCACATCAGGTAGATGGCCAGTGCGCTCAAGGCCACCCACACGTACCCGCGCACCTGCAGCCAGCGCCCCAACTCCCGCGGTTCATCGAGAAAGTTGATCAATAAATGGTTGCTGAGCTGGAGCCACGCAATGGAAACCAGCAGGTATACCAGCCCTGCACGCAGGGCACCTCGGTATGAAAACAGCATATGGTCAGTAATCCTTACCCAAAAAACACAATCGCCCTACAAAGGCTGCGGATTATAGAATAAGAAACATCCAGTCACTCCTATCTGAAAGGGCTGCTGGTTTTCTCTGTAGGCTTAGTGATAATGCGTGAGCTGTTCTTTTCTTTTTCTGAGGGCCATACAGCCTATGTGGTACAACGGTTTTCTTGACTTGTCAGCCTGGCAACTGGTGGCAGTCACTCTGTTGATGACCCACGTGACCATCGTCGCGGTCACCGTCTATCTGCACCGCTATTCAGCCCATCGTTCCCTGGAACTCAATGCTGGCCTGAAACACTTCTTCCGCTTCTGGCTGTGGCTGACCACGGCGCAGAACACCCGCGAGTGGACCGCTATCCACCGCAAGCACCACGCCAAGTGCGAAACCGTCGATGACCCGCACAGCCCGGTGATCAAGGGCCTGTCCACCGTATTGCGCAAAGGCGCCGAGCTGTACCGCGCCGAGGCAGAAAACCCTGAAACCCTGCGCATCTACGGCAAGAACTGCCCGGACGACTGGATCGAACGCAAGATCTACACGCCCTACCCGCTGCTGGGCGTGGCGATCATGGGCGTGATCGACCTGCTGCTGTTCGGCACCATCGGCATCACCATCTGGGCAATCCAGATGATGTGGATCCCGTTCTGGGCCGCCGGCGTGATCAACGGCCTGGGGCATGCCGTGGGCTATCGCAACTTCGAATGCCGTGACGCCGCCACCAACCTGGTGCCGTGGGGCATCATCGTCGGCGGCGAAGAACTGCACAACAACCACCACACCTACCCCAATTCGGCGAAGTTGTCGGTGAAGAAGTGGGAGTTCGACCTCGGCTGGGCGTGGATCAAAGTGTTCAGCTTCCTGCGCCTGGCCAAGGTGCAGCGTGTCGCGCCGATCGCGCACCGCGTCGAGGGCAAGGGTCACCTGGACATGGACACCGCCATGGCGATCCTCAACAACCGCTTCCAGATCATGGCCCAGTACCGCAAGTTGGTGATTGGCCCGCTGGTCAAGCAGGAGCTGGAAAAGGTCGATCACTCGGTGCGCCACCAGTTCCATCGCGCCAAGCGCCTGCTGTCCCGCGAGACCAGCTTGCTGGATGACCGCCACCACGTGCGCATCCAGAGCATGCTGGAGCACAGCCATGCCCTCCAGGTGATCTACGAAAAGCGCCTGGCGCTGCAACAGATCTGGCTCAAGACCAGCTCCAATGGCCACGATATGCTCGCAGCCATCAAGGAATGGGTGCATGAAGCCGAGGCCAGCGGCATCCAATCCCTGCGCGATTTTGCCCACCAATTGAAGACCTACTCGCTGCGTCCTGCAGCCGTCTGAGAGTGCGGCGGGAGGGCCTTCCCTCCCGCCAATCAGCTTTTTGGCGTCATTTCTCGGTCACCGTCAATCGGTCCAGTTGACGGAACTTCACTGCAATTCCCCTCTCTCAATGAACACTTCGCCATCATGGTGGCCCCTTGTAGTGACCGCTGCTCCATCCTGCGGCGCGCCCAGAGAGAGTTGTGCCGATGGTTCACGAAAAGTCCTACTTACACGACGCCCCCACTGCTGAGCATCCTCGCCCAGCAGCGGCGGCGACCCTGCTGGCGCTGATGCATGCCCAGGGTGAAGTCGAGCGGCTGAGTGAGCGCGAGCAGTTGCTGAGTTCGCTGCTGGTCAGCGTCAACGCCGTGCTGTGGGCCATCGATTGGGAAACGCGCCGCGTGCTGTACGTGAGCCCGGCCTACGAGCGTATTTTCGGTCGCTCCGCCGGCCTGCTGCTGGCCGACCATCGGGAATGGCGCAACAGTATCCATCCCGAAGACCTCGACTACGCCGAACACAGCATGGCCCGCGTGCTTGAGCAAGGTGCCGTGGAGGACCGCGAGTACCGCATCATCACCGCGGATGGCCAGATCCGCTGGCTGAGCGACAAGTGCTACATCAACCAGCAGGTCGAGCCCGGCGAACCGGTGATCGTGGTGGGCATGGCCGAGGACATCACTGAAAAG
The DNA here is from genome assembly GCF_029959745.1 of Pseudomonas sp. PS01298. Lineage (NCBI taxonomy): Bacteria > Pseudomonadati > Pseudomonadota > Gammaproteobacteria > Pseudomonadales > Pseudomonadaceae > Pseudomonas > Pseudomonas sp. PS01298. The sequence continues at coordinate 5,634 of NZ_JASCPP010000015.1, forward strand.
AAGCAGATGGAACTGGAGCTGCATCGCCTCGCCACCACCGACGTGCTGACGCAGAGCAGCAACCGCCGGCACTTCTTCGAGTGCGCCAACCAGGCCTTCGACAGCGCCTGCGCCCAGGGGGCGCCGCTGGCTTTCCTGCTGCTGGACATCGATGATTTCAAGGACGTCAACGATACCTACGGCCACCTGGAAGGCGATCAGGTGCTCAGGCGTATCGCCGAAAGCGGTCGCGGTGTATTGCGCCGTGGCGACTTGTTCGGGCGCATTGGCGGCGAGGAATTCGCCGCCGTACTGCCGGGCTGCGCGCCTGAAATGGCGCTGCAAGTGGCCGAGCGCCTGGGCAGGGAGATTCAGGAGCTGAGCTTCAGCTATGAAGGCCAGGCCTTCAGCGTGACGATCAGCCAGGGCCTGGCCAGCCTCAAAGAAGAAGACTCGACCCTGGACAGCCTGTTCGCCCGCGCCGATGCCGCCATGTACGAGGCCAAGCGGCTGGGCAAGAACCGCGTGATCGCGGGCTAACCCCGATCAACTGTAGGCGCCGGCTTGGCTGGCGATTTCGGTGTGTCAGTTACCACGGCTATCGTCGGCAAGCCGGCTCCTACAGAGGGGGCGCGGGCTTCAGGATTTGCGCACTCGGGTCAGTTCGGACAGGCCCACTTTGAGCAACCGCGCAGTCTTGCTCGCGGCCAGAGCTTCCAGCCCTTCATGCTCAGTCAACCGCGCCATTTGCGCGGCCAGGTTCACCACCAGCGCGTCCCGCGCATACACCCCGCCTTCCAGGGAATAGATCGCCGCAATCAATTGACGCAGCTCCAGCGGCAAACGCCAGCGCGCACGCAGCGCCGAGCCATAGGCGGCGCCAAAGGCATACAGCGACTCACCAATCGCTTCGTCATCCAGCGCACCACCGCCCTGTCGCCAGTCTTCCAGGCAGCGCAACAAGGCCAGATCGCCCAGCCGATGCAGGATGCCGGCGGTGTAGCAGCGCTCGTGATCCAGCTCCAGCATGCGCGCCAGGCGCCGGGCGTAGTCGGCAGTGTCCTGCGAGAGTTGCCAGTGGCGCTCGGCATAGGCCACCAGCGCCGGGTCGCCCAGCACCACGTTGTGCTTGAGGGCCAACCCCAGGATCAGGTTCATGCTCTGTCCGGCCACCAGCTTGTGCAACGCTGCAGGCAGGGTCTGTACCGGCGTGCCGTGATGGCCGGCGCTGTTGGCAGCGGCGATCAGCACGGCAGTGATTTGCGGGTCCATGCGCACCTGGTCTTCCAGGCGCTTGAGGTCCAGGCCGTCGGCGCCGAGGCTGTGCTGCACGGCCGCCTTGACGTCTACGCGTAATGGCGCGCCATCGCAGGCATCACGGCGGCGCTCAAGGAAGACAGGCAAGGTCATGCCGGGCGCCAACGGCGGAATCTCGCAATACACGCTCTCGCCTTCGTTGAGCAGCAGGTCTTGCAGGCGCTGGGTCAGGCCTTCCATGTTCAACGGTTTGGTCAGATAGGCGGTGGGCGCCAGGGGCAAGGCTTCGCGCACGCTGGCGCTGTCATTGCGACTGCTCAGCAGAATAAACGGCAAGGCCGGCGTACGGCGCTTCTGGCGCACGCTACGCAGCAGGCTCAGGCCATCAATGCCGGGCAGCTCCCAATCCGCCAGGATCAGGTCGTAGGCCTTTTCGCGCAGCAGCGTGGCCGCTTGCTGCCCATCGGCACACACGTCCAACCGTGCGTCACAGCGCACAGTCAGTAACACTTGCTTGAGCAGATCCCGTGACCAGGGGTCTGCCTCGGCGATCAACACTCGGGGTACAGCGGGTAAATCAACAGCAGTCATCTGCACGCTCCATCGGCAATGCTTGCACCTTAGACAATGCAGGCACCTACGTACAATGAACAACACCTGAATGTGCCGCAATGGGCACAAAAAAACCCGCCAAGGCGGGTTTTTTCTGTCGATCAGAGCAGCTTGTGATTACAACTCGGAGAAGCACTCTTCGATAATCGCCAAGCCTTTGTCCAACTGCTCGTCCGGCGAGGTCAGCGGGACCAGTACGCGCAATACGTTGCCGTAGGTGCCGCAGGACAGCAGGATCAGGCCCTTGTCACGCGCCTTCGCAACCACCGAGGCAACAGCGGCAGCGTTTGGCTTGTGGCTGTCGCCGTCTTCGAACAGCTCGACTGCGATCATCGCGCCCAGGGCACGCACTTCGCCGATCACCGGGTACTTGGCTTGAATGGCTTTGAGGCCAGTCACCAAGCGCTCGCCGACAGCCTTGCAGCGGTCCAGCAGGTGCTCTTCTTCAAACACTTCCATTACGGCCAGGGCCGCGGCGCAAGCGATCGGGCTACCGGCATAGGTGCCGCCCAGGCCGCCTGGGGCGATGGCGTCCATGTACTCGGCCTTGCCGCACACACCGGCGAGCGGGAAGCCGCCAGCGATGGATTTAGCGAAGGTGGTCAGGTCGGCAGCAACGCCCATCTGTTCCATGGCGAAGAAGGTCCCGGTACGGCCGGCACCGGTTTGCACTTCGTCGGCGATCAGCAGGATGCCGTGCTTGTCGCACAGTTCGCGCAGGCGCTTCATGAAGGCTTTAGGCGCGACGTAGAAACCGCCTTCGCCCTGTACCGGCTCAATGATGATCGCGGCGATATCACGCGGCTCGGCATCGTTCTTGAAGATGCGCTCGATGCTGGCGATGGAGTCGTCGACGCTCACGCCGTGCAGCTCGTTCGGGTACAGCGCGCGGAACACGCCACCAGGCATCAGGCCCATGCCAGCGGAGTAAGGCACGACTTTACCGGTCAGGCCCAGGGTCATCATGGTGCGACCGTGGTAGGCGCCGGTGAACGCGATCACGCCGGCACGGCCAGTGGCAGCACGGGCGATTTTCACGGCGTTTTCTACGGCTTCGGAACCGGTGGTGACCAGCAGGGTTTTCTTGGCGAAATCACCAGGGACCTTGGCGTTCACTTTTTCGCACAGTTCCACGTAAGGCTCGTAGGCCAGTACCTGGAAGCAGGTGTGGGTCAGCTTGTTCAGCTGCTCGGTCACGGCGGCGATGATTTTCGGGTGCACGTGGCCGGTGTTCAGCACGGCGATACCGCCGGCGAAGTCGATGAACTCGCGACCTTCAACGTCGGTCACGGTGGCGTTCTTCGCGGATTCGGCGAAGATCGGGTGAATCTGGCCAACACCGCGCGGTACAGCGGCTTCGCGGCGTTTCATCAAAGAAGCGTTGGTCTTGCTCATAAAGTCCTCATTCGCCACTCATCGGGTGGCGTAGCTCAAGGAATATGTGGCGGGGAGGCAACTACGGCAGCATGCGATGATCGACTGCCACAGCTTTCCCGGCCACTACGAATAACGTTTTGAAACACGCAAAGGGTCAGCGCTCTCGTGCCCTTTGCGTTTGCTGCGATCCCTTCCCGGCTTAGATGCCCAGGCAGAGGTATTTGATTTCCAGGTAATCCTCGATCCCGTACTTGGAGCCTTCACGGCCCAGGCCCGACGCCTTGATGCCGCCGAACGGCGCCACTTCGTTGGAGATCAACCCGGTGTTGACGCCGACCATGCCGTATTCCAGGGCTTCAGCCACACGGAACACACGGCCCAGGTCGCGGGCATAGAAGTAGGAAGCCAGGCCGAACTCGGTGTCGTTGGACATCGCGATGACTTCGGCTTCGTCCTTGAAGCGGAACAACGGCGCCAATGGGCCGAAGGTTTCTTCCTTCGCCACAGCGGCGTTTTTCGGCACGTCGACCAGAATGGTCGGCTCGAAGAAGTTGCCTTCCATCACCTTGCCACCGGCCAACAGCTTGGCGCCTTTGCTCAGGGCATCAGCAATATGCTCCTGAACCTTGGCCACGGCTTTTTCGTCGATCAGCGGGCCGGTGGTGGTGCCGTCCTCCAGACCGTTGCCGATCTTCAGCTTGGCCACTGCGACCTTCAGTTTTTCCGCGAACGCGTCGTAGACCGAATCCTGGATGTACAGGCGGTTGGCGCAGACGCACGTCTGGCCGTTGTTGCGGTATTTGGAGATGATCGCGCCTTCGACGGCCTTGTCCAGGTCCGCGTCGTCGAACACGATAAATGGCGCGTTGCCGCCCAGCTCCAGGGAGACCTTCTTGATGTCCTTGGCGCATTCGGCCATCAACTGGCGACCGATTTCAGTCGAGCCGGTGAAGGACAATTTACGCACGATCGGGTTGCTGGTCAGCTCGCCGCCGATGTCGCCGGCGCTGCCGGTGACCACGCTCAACACGCCTTTAGGGATACCGGCACGGTGCGCCAGCTCAACCAGGGCCAGGGCCGAGAACGGGGTTTGCGAAGCTGGCTTGATCACCATGGTGCAACCGGCGGCCAGTGCCGGGCCGGCTTTACGGGTGATCATCGCGGCTGGGAAGTTCCACGGGGTGATCGCAGCGGTCACGCCGATCGGCTGCTTGATCACGATCAGGCGCTTGTCGGGCTGGTGGCCGGGGATCACATCACCGTAGATGCGCTTGGCTTCTTCGGCGAACCACTCGATAAAGGAGGCGGCGTAGACGATTTCGCCCTTGGCTTCAGCCAGCGGCTTGCCTTGCTCGAGGGTCATCAGGCGACCGAGGTCTTCCTGGTTTTCGATCAGCAGTTCGAACCAACGGCGCAGCTTGTTCGCGCGCTCCTTGGCAGTCAGCGCGCGCCAGGCCGGCAGCGCCTTGTCGGCGGCTTCGATGGCGCGGCGGGTTTCAGCGGCGCCCATCTTCGGCACGGTACCGAGGATTTCGCCCGTGGCAGGGTTGTTGACCTTGATGGTCTGACCGTTGTCCGCATCGACCCAAGCGCCATCGATAAAGGCTTGCTGGCGGAACAACTGGGTATCTTTGAGCTGCATGTCGGCTTTCCTTAACAGCACCGCGCGCACGCGGAGCGAATTAGAGTTGTTGAAAGGCGCCTTGTGGGCTGCCGTCAGGGAAATCAGCCCCAGCGCGCGGGATCAGTGAAAGAGCGCACGGGAGACAGAGCGTTTGAAATCTCAAACGAATCCTAGGATCAATGGGGGTACAGGGCAATAGTCTGTTCGAAAAAAAGAACGAAAACCGCGCATTTGCCGAATCTTTCTGATCAGCGTAACCAGGACCGGTTCCGCCACACCGACCGCTGGCGCCCGGCGCAGGGCCACTGTACGGAAAAATCCCACCCTTAAACGTCCAAAGACCGGCATGGACGCCCAAGGACGACATGGGTATGATGTCGCCCGCACAAGCATCCGTAGCTCAGCTGGATAGAGTACTGCCCTCCGAAGGCAGGGGTCGTGGGTTCGAATCCCGCCGGGTGCACCATCTTCTTTCCCTTGTATTACAAGGGGATAGCGCTCCTGACAGAAACCTGTCCTAGTCCTGAAAGTCGTTTTTGCCACAAATTTGCCACACTCAAAAGTGGCGGGAATGGTCAAAATGGCAACAATCAGGAATCGCGGCGAGTATCAGTGGGAAGCGCAAATCCGCCGTAAGGGCTACCCAGCCCAGCGCAAAACCTTCGAAACCAAATCCGATGCCCAGGCCTGGGCACGCATGATCGAAAGCGAAATCGACCGGGGGATTTTTGTCTCTCGCGTCGAGGCTGAACGCACCGCCTTTCATCAACTCATTGATCGATACATTTCCGAGATCGCTCCGAAGCATAAAGGCGCCTATTCGGAAATCAAACGCCTGGAATCGCTCAAGCGCCACCCGCTGGCGACACGCATCGTCGCCACCCTCACCTCCTCCGATTTTGCGCGCTACCGTGACGAACGCCTGAAGATCCGCAAGGGCAACACAGTTAAGCGCGAACTCGCATTGTTTCAGTGTGTGATCGAGGTTGCTCGCCGCGAGTGGGGAATCCATCTTGCTGAGAATCCGGTGCGGATGGTCAGCCGTCCCAGCTATAACGACGAACGCTCGCGACGGCTCGACCCAATTGAAGAGCAATACATGCTCAGCGCACTAGAGCTTCATGAGCGCCGAGCGGATGGCACCTACGCCGATGCATCACACAATCCATGGATACGGCCCATCGTCCAATTGGCGATTGAGACAGCGATGCGCCGTGGCGAGATTTTCGAGCTGCGCTGGAAGCATGTGAACCTAGATCGTAGAACCGCGCACCTGCCCGCAACCAAAAATGGCCTGCCTAGAACCGTCCCGCTTTCGCCGAAAGCTATCCTGCTGTTGAAGGAATTACCGCGCTCGCTGTGCGGTCGAGTGTTCCCCACCACCGCCGATGCACTCAAAAAAGCCTTTGTGCGAGGTCTGGAGCGTGCGAGGCTGAAATACTTGGCCGATTGCGGGGCTGCGCAGGTAACACCTCAGGAAGACTTCCTGATCAATCTGCGCTTTCACGATCTGCGGCATGAAGCAACTTGTCGGCTTGCGACCAAGCTACCGAATTTGATCGAGCTGGCCAGCGTGACGGGGCATCGGGAGGTAAATATGCTGAAGCGGTATTACAACATTACTGCGGAGGAGCTGGCAGCAAAGCTGGCCTGATAGGGCCACGCCCGTCTCTGGGTGCTGTATAGACCGGCCTCAATTACATCAGACTTTGATTTGCGTTGGGGCTCGACCAGCACAGCTTAGGATTTCGACCAGTAAAAGTTGGCCCAACGCAAACGATCGGACCGTCTACGAAGCTAGGGGGCGATTCATCCGGCCGTGAGCGCTTAGACGGTCGACTTGGATGTATTCCAGGTCGCTGCGCAGCGGCAAGCGGGCGTCGATCAAATCGGCGCGCATCAATGGATATACGACGTGCCCATTTCAAGGATGTGCTCACGCGGCTACCGAATCAACGAGCCCGTTAGATCGAGCAGCTGCCGCATTAGTGGATGCCTGTTTGATCGACGCGAAATGTGTTCGCTGGCCGCTCGCGAATCAATTCTCCTGCAATAGCCAGTTTTACCCACCTCCGATAGTCAAGTGCTGAGCCTACTGTTGACTCAGGGCCTCAGAATCAGCGAATGTGAACTTATGAAATCCATGGACGGAACCAAGATGCGCAATATCCTCAAGACAGTCCTATTGATTTCTTCAGCGGCACCGACGTTGTTGGTCGCAGCAGCTATCGAAATTTTTAATACACATGCGATGACCCTTTTTACGTGGCAGTTGATCATTGTAGGGGCAATCGGCACCTTTCTCCCACTTTTAATCCTACGACTCATTCACTCTCAGGGCGAGATCTTCCCATTTAAGGCTAAGAAGGTAGAGTCGAATGATTATTTTATTTTAGTTTTTCTTGTCAGTTACCTAATGCCTTTAGTCACGAAAATAACCGCGTTCGACGCCACGTGGACGTGTTCAATCTTTGTGGCACTTATGATCACTGGATGGTTTGTCTCCAATATCCCTGTACACCCTTTTCTATTCTTCGCGGGCGACCACTTCTATAAAGTCGAGTCCGATGATGGCATGGTTTACACCCTCCTAACAAAGTCACGTCTGAAGTCTCCTAGGCCGGTGACCTCCGTCAAGAAAATATCCGACAGTATGTTAATGGAGTAATGAAATGCTGCATCTGTTTGCCTTAACTAAAGACCCTGCCCAACGCATCGTCCGATTTGCGCTATCTCAGCCTGTGCAAACCGAACTTACCGATCTTCTACATACACAAGAGGCAGAGTTTGACGGAGCTAACCAAGAAATTGAATTTGATGGAAGTTATAAGCCAGACGATGACGAGGTCTTATTCATTGACGATTTTGACGATATCGACGATTTAGCGGCTGCTATTGGAAACCCGCTAGCCATTGCAGAAGTTGAACCAACGGAGGAGTTTTTCACGTTAATAAAAGCTCTATTTTCAGGTTATGCCGCTGACGGAGGCGGAGTACGCATACTACTTCAAAACTTTGATAAACGAAGAATAATATCGACACGAGGCCTATCAATATTCCACGCAGCTAACATCTATAAAAAAATAGAAGGAATCGGGCTTACTCTCGACTATAAACTTACAGCGATTCTAGATGGAGGCAGGCTTAAATTCTTCAGCTTTCATGCTGCTCGCCAGATATTTGACCTTAGCGAATATTACAAGACCGCCACAGATGAGGACGTAAACGGCTTCGCTCTAATTCCTACTTTGTCAGTAACTAGCGCGCCCGAGTTGCTAATGATAGCTGACTCTTGGGTGCGCAGAAAAATTTCGCTAATTCAGCAAAGTGGCATACTGCAATCAATACCCATAGGAACGATGAAGCCAGCTGCGCAAGAATTCAATGTACCCTTCAACACCATTACTGCCGCAGGCGGGGTTGAGCAACTAATCTTGCCACTCCAAAAAGCAGAGCTCAAAAAAGTTCTTCGCTTTCTTGATGAGGATTACTACAAGTCTCCGCTCTCTAGTACGAATTTCGTAACCAATTCAAAGAGGCGCCTATAAACTCCACAAAGTGAGGTACTTACAGGCCTCTGTTAAAAAGATGTCCTAGCTGCAAGCAGCTCAATTGGCGAAGTCTGTGTCGACCAGATCAATCGAGCGATAACCCGATGCCAGTAGATTATGAAACTATCCAAAAAATACAGAAGCTTGGCGACGATGTCCTGATCGGCGTATCTGAGGTTGCCGCGTTGACGGGATTCAGCGTGCTTACGGTCCGTCAGCGTAAGTTGCCAGGACTGGAGCCTGTACCGGGCCTGTCAAGGCTACGATGGAGGCTAGGCGACCTAAGAGCATGGATGCGCACCGGCAACACTGAAAGCCCTCATCGCCCATCCATGCCAAATGCCTCATCAAATTCAAAACGTACAGGGAGGCCCACCAAGAAAACGCAGGTGGAGGCGCGGCAATGATCGTCCCGTACGTCATCGCCCTAACTTATCAGCAGGAGCGGTGAGGATGGGCAGACAACGAACCATCAGGGATCAAAATTTTTGGCGCTCGCCGCGCCTGTTAAATTGCAGCACTGAGGACAAGGTCGCATTGCTGCATCTACTAACAGGTCCCGACAGCAATATCACGGGCGTGTATCCCCTCGTGCCTCGCATTGCAGGAGCTGAGATTGGCTGGACTGCAGAACAATGGTTGCAAGTCATGCATCGCCTGCAGGATGAAGGCCTCGCTAGATACGATCAGGCGAAATATGTTGTTTGGGTACGTATATGGTGGGATCACCACACCGCCACGCAGGTGACAGGGCCGAAGCTAAGAGCAAGAGCGATTGAGGAAATTCGCCGCATCCCGAGCGAATGGCTTGATGATTTCTTACGCGATTTTAACGACAGACTGGATGATGGTCAGCAACGCTTGATCAACGATGCTCTCTTCCCGCGGTCAAACTCAGCGGTAGGAGATGTATCGATACCACAAGCATGCGGTATCGATACCGTATCGGACCAAGGTCGGCATAACACCAAACCTCAACCTAAACCATCAACTGAAACCAAAACGACCACTAGCTCGTCCTATGAACTGGACATGTCCGGAATCCCCACAGAATATCAGACGGATGTTCATAGAGCGCTTGTAAAGGCGAAGACCACGGGAAAGCTTCGAAATGGGGCTCAGCTTGTCGTCAGTGCGATGGCGGAAAGGTTTCGTTCCGCATCGGGAAAACCGCAAGACACCATGGCCCTAACCATGTATCTGGCTGAACATCTGAATAGACCCAGTTCACCGTAAGCAGCAGGTATAGGGTCATGGCAGAAGTCAGCCCAATTCGAGAGGAAGAATGCTATGGCAGGTCGAAGCCATGCAGTCATTGATCGAATAACCGTACAAGCCCGGATTTGGCAATCGGATATGTCGTGGTCCTTTGGCATGGCCACGCATGCCGACACCAGGCTAATCGGTGACCATTATTCAGAGCATACTTCGATGAAGCTGCACGGCTCCGTCCGATATCCCGAAGCGTTAAAATATCCGACATTGGAATGCTGCCTATACGTTGATCCGCTACTCCTAGACGGGAAAGCAGCACCTAGCTGCATCGGCTCAATGCAGGCGTCTGGCAAGAGACTGATTGCGTATGTAGCTATTCACAACGAGCGATTCAACAGTCTAGTGGTCGCTGCAAATCATCTCGTTGCCCTGGAGATCAATGCAGAGCCGTTGAGGTACCGTAGGGCCAGGATCGAGGGCATTCACCTCAGCACAGAGCTGGAGCCTGATTGGTAAGGGCATTAGCTTGATCGCGGCAGCTATCCCAAATGTAAGTCATGGCGCGACGAAGCGACTTGATGGCTTGCTACCAAGCTACCGAGTTTGATCGAGCTTGCCAGTGTCACCGGGCATTGCGAGATAAACACGCAGGAGGGTTGCTACAACATTAGGGCCTAAGCGCTGGTCGCCAAGCTGGCCTGAGGCTAATCAGCTATATCCAATCCCAGGGAGCGTGCGAGCTCCCTCGCTTCATCGTTTCTTCGAATAGTGAGGATTGCTTCTTCCTCTCGTTCCAAGTCCTTGAGTGCTAGGTTTTCATAAAAGCGCCTAACCATTTCCTCTCTGTGTATTTCGTTCGCTGATACGAGGCGCTTACGTTCGTTCAATAGCTCGCGTGCACTGATTTGAGCTACCTCGCATAGATGGGCTTTTGACATCAAGTCGCGGCACATCCACGCGCTGATCCACTGCTGCCCCAGCGCCCAGAAAACCAATCGCTGAAACGTCCTCCATGGCATCCGGGTATGACCGCTGATGTAACGGCGAAATGTCCTGGCCTCGACAGCAAATTCTAATTCCGCTATAGCACATTCAAGCTGAATTTTCGGCAACCGTGATTTCCGCAAAATCCCAGTGAACAAATAGCTCACTAAATTTAAGGGCACTCGCACCGCAAAATTTTTCCGCGCGCTTAAAAAATGGGCGTGGAGCTCCCGAGCCATCAGCTCGAATGCTTCATACTCCTCAACACCCAAGGTTTCAGATTCTGTTTTTTGCATGCAGCCATTCTTCAGCTAACAGCAGCGCCTGTCAAAAACGTATTCTGAATCGCGGGATGCCTCCCAGCTTACAGTCGACGCAGTCCACAACCGCCGAGAGACAGTCACGATGAGCATCGATTACGAAGCATCCAAAAAATCCAGAAACTACCACGCGACGTACTGATACTGATCAGCAGGAGGTCTTAACGATGATCCATCCATCAGATGCCCAAAGACTGGAAATCGCCCAGGACGTCTTGGGTTGCTTGATAGCGCTCCGTTCCGAGTCGATTTTCTACGAGCGGAAAAAAGCCCAACCGAATGTTGAAATAATCAGCCAGTGGAACGCAGAGCGGAACACCCTCTTTGACCTGACCCGCTGTTTGAACTGCAACGACCGGGATACCATCGAGAATGTCATCGCGACCTATGGCCCCTCTGCCAACGCTCTGTTTGATCAGGAAGGTAGTTTGAGCAGCTAGCCCTGCGCACCGGCTACCCAAGGTGCGTATCAGTTCGAGGCGTTCCTCTTTTACTGACATGCGTTCAGCCGCCCAGAGATGCTGCACTCAATCTGAATCGGGCGGCGTGGAGCGTCTGGCAGGTTTTGACTCGGGAATGAGCTCAGGTATCAGCTTGAGCTCTCCCGCATAGACCATGAGGGTTCCGCACCTGGTAAACGGCTTACCACCGTTCGCGTCTACAGATTTCCGTCGCAGTGCAAGCGAACACATTTTCTTCAGCCAGCGTTCACTCATAGCCTTTACTCCAGTTGTGGATGATGTACCCAGATTTGCCTACTGCATGCTTACTGCATGCCTCTCTCAGCATCACCAGATCTACTTTTCCCTATGCTGCCAGATGTTTTTCTCTTCTTATCCGAACGATGCACACAGAGTCACCAACAGCAAACGCGAGCACTTCAAAATACTGACACCATCACAGCAAACGCCCTGCTTCGTACAGCGTCGTGTTGCGGTATTTTTTGAAAATTACCGTACTCACTTCGGACAATATTTCGATGATCAATTTTGTTGAGCAGATGGCGTCTGATTCTTGTGTTTATCGAGTCATTGGACGGTTCCCCTACCCCCTCCCCAACGATGTTTTTACTCATCAAGGGCCAAGAAATCCAGCACCTACGTACAGACAACTATTCTGACCAAAATCGTCCACAACGGCTGCAACCATTTGGTGGATAAGAACTGGGACAGGGTAGGGTTTGTACTCCCGCCATGAATGGCGTACGTACAACCGGCAACGCGGCCGTCGTTTCACTTCTTTGCTTTGCCTACCGTCCCTGCTCAGGGCGAGCCCCGAGACCCCACTACGCCGATTGGCCGGAAAGTTTTGGTGGAATCCGCTCCCGCCGGAGGTTCATAACTCGGTAGAGATGCCCCACAGCGCAAGAACCTCATGCTCCGCCAAACCTTCCCCCCGCTGAGCCAATCCGAGGGACGAAATGAGCGCCTCATCCTCGACGATTTGCTGTTCAAGCAACCGGCCTAAAAGCAGCAGCTCTCCCTGTGCTTCAAGTGCGCGAAGCTGTTCGGGAGAATTAAACGCCCAGCGATCAAGAATCTGCCAGCCGCTTGCATGATACGAAGTGGATCGGCGTACAGACTCGATGGTCGTAGCCGCCAAGACGCCAGACGCGATTCTCAACGGCATGTGTTCAATGAGCATGTGCAGATTCCCTTCTTTGTAGGCAATGGATCATTCGTGTGTTCTGCGCAACGGAAGATCGTCTGAAGCCACCTTTGCACCTCAGCTCTCGAATGTGAGCGAGCGAAAACCCAAGAGCGGATAGGACGGCAACATTGTCAGAAGCCAGCGCGTGATTGGCCAAACGCATGGCGGCGTTAGCTAGCTTCAGTCGAGCGATATCTACCTGCCAAACACTGCCTGCGGTTACGTCGATCATCGGGCTACTCCGAATGGGTGAGTGAAGGCTCCATCAACCTGTTAAGTGCTGAAGATTGCATGCAGCCGCGCCTCCGTATTGGTCACGTCCGCCGTTTTAAGCGCTAGGCTGAACGTCGGAATAGCCATATCGCTGGTCAACAGCTCCAATCGATGATTGCTTTTGCCGACTGGAAGAATGCGCCAGGACCTGATCTCATCCAAACGGAATAGATGACCGTCCTGACCTACGGGGTAGGCCAGCAACCTTTTCGATTGCAGGTCGACGCCAACGTAGGCGTCATTGATCTTCGCGAACACCTCGACCTGAGGACGGAACCCTTGAGCCTGATAGCCGGCGACCATTCTTCTCAGCTTTTCGGCATAGCTCTGGTTGACACAGGAGAACAGCCATCCGCCCCCGACGAAGTAGAGAACCAAGGCCCAGAACAGCCAACGAATTGCCGGGTCTTCGCTACTGGCTAAACCCAAAAAGAATGGCAGGTTGAAGCCAGAAAAAACCACCAACACGAGCAAGAGCGCTCCGACCGGCAGGCACCCGACAACCCATGTCACCCGAAATAACTCCAAGACCAGTCTCATGCAGCCTCCTAAATCCATCAAGCGAAGACAATATATCTGAAGATCAGATATCCCCAAAGCAGATATAGCGTGATCAGCCGAACTTTGCCAGGACGCGGCTATGACGAAGGCTATTTATCGACGCGAGCACGTGATCTTTTTGCAAATGCTAAAACGCATGCGAGTGGCGTCAGGGATGACCCAGGCCCAGTGCTCCGCTGCGCTGGGGAGGCCGCAATCATTCATAAGTGACGTAGAAAGAGGCGTAAGGCGCTTGGATTTAATTCAGCTGCGTGATCTATGCCAAGTCTTGAATAGTGACCTCATAAGCTTTACCAATTCTTTCGAGCAAGCTCTCATTTATTAGAACGCAAAGGAATAACGCCATAGTTGACTTCCGAAAATGCTAGTGCCGCGTTGGCCCTCCCGCAAAATCAGCCTGCTGCGCCGTGTCAAAATCCTAACCCCTGGATGTTGATGTCCAACATTTCGGGGTCAGATCAAATTTAGGTGGACACCATCGCCTCAAGCGGCGACGGTGTCAGGAAGGTGTGTTGCCCGGACGGTTACAGTGTTTTGTACTAGGCGACCCAAGAAATTGAGAAGGCCAAGGTCCAGATTCTCCCCTGGGCCGAGTATCCGTTTCGGGTAATCAAACGTTAGTTTGGCTATGAAAAAGTGCGCTTTCGGGGCTTGTCCTAGAACATCGCTCAGATGGTGACGTTGATCGCGCTGTCAAACCGAAGGATGGCCAACAGGATGGCCAGCCAATATTTGCTGGCGAGCGCAGGACCGGTGCGAGTGCAATGCAAAAAATGGTTACCGCAAAGGGCTTTGCAAGAGCAGAAAGAGCTAACATACGAAGAGGATTGAACGGATTTCGACATACATCGTTCTTCGAAATGTATTGAGGTTCTATAGCCGGAGAACATTCACCTATTTCAGAGTATCCCTAAAAGATAAGCGATGGCAGGGTTTTCTGCAGTGTTTGCACGTTGCCGCGTCGCGCTGGACTAGCTGCTCACAAGCTGGACACTTTCTAAACCTAAAGGACAAACCATACTTGAGGGCGATGCTCCGGCTTTTTGCATTATTGAATTCAAGCGAAGGCAATAACCAGAGGATCATATGAGCTGCCCCTGGAAACAATAATCCGAGCATGGACCAGCCGAAAACGCTTCTTCCTTTTCTACCTGCGAAGTATGCGCAAACTACCGACGCTGCAAACCATACGGTTACGTATTCCATTGACTACTCCACTATCGTGAAATGCAAGCTCACGTCATCTAGGTGAGGCTATATAGTCTAGCACAAGCGATGCGTGGATAATTCTGCACTCGCATGGTATTATGGGCGCTACCATCAAAGAGAGTGCGATCAGTGGGAACGATGAAATATAAGGGTTACTCAGCAAATATCGAATATAGTGATGAAGACAGTTTATTTTTGGGCGACATCGCTGGCATCAGCGACGTAGTAAGCTTTCACGGCGAATCCGTTAAGGAAATTCGCTGTGCATTTGCTAAAGCCGTAGATCACTATTTATATTCCTGTGAGTTGCTGGATCGAATACCACAGAGGCCCTACTCCGGCAAGATAAGCCTGCGCATTGCTCCGGCGCTTCACGCTGCAGTGGCCCTTAAAGCACAGTGGTCAGGCAAAAGTATAAATCAATGGATTGCCGACGAGCTCAGCAAGGCAGCGCGCGGATAATTCTCTGTCTTCGCCCCGCTGCGCGGCTACAGAGGTCTCGAACCTCTAGCTCGCACCAGACTGAAGTCGCGGTCCGCCCAGCCACGTCGCATGACTGAATGCTCAATGGCGGCGAAAGTGGAAAGTAGATTTGCGACTGCACTGAACGCCCGGAGCGGTACCATGTCACTCGATCGCGCATTACAAACGTGAGTTCTTCTCAGGTTTGGCTGAAAGATACCTTGGAAAAATCGGCGGCGATCACGCATTAATAGGCTGTCCATGCACAACGACAGAAAACAATCACTCTCTTGCAGAGGACAGCAAATGCGCGCAATGCTCTCCGAACAGCTACCTGCAATTTCGGCAACTCTATCTAACCTCGAGTACCTATGCCGGCCTCGACTTGCTTGCTGGAGCCTCCGGACTACGTAGGGCCCTCGGCACGTTCGCCAAGGGCGCAGAGAAATACCGCGCGTCAAGTATTTCCGCAAAACCAAAGCGTCAACCCCCCCAGCAGCAAAGCAACCTGCTCCTCTGAAGTTGTTGGCGTTTTTTAGGCGAGGCTATAACACTCCCATCGCTGACAAGCTAATGAATATGTTAACTCGATTAAGACTACCGGAAATCTTCCGGGCACACTCTTTAGACAATAATGTGTCATGGCGGAAATTGATGCACTAAGGCCCTCATCACTCCACTATCGAGTAAATAACTATCGTAACAGCGATCACCCAAGTGACAGTCAGCAGCAGCGCCATTCCTATCTGATAATAATTCAAATATCTCTCCTTGCTTCGAACTCGCCCGTCACTACAGGCTTAGCTTGATCGCGCACTGACGCGTACTCGGCATACTTCTAGAGCGATTAGCCTAAATCGTCAAACTTTGACGGGGCACTCCTTTGACCTCCCACCGACAATTAACGGCGGGACCGGCACTCCTAATTTTGAACAACACTAGCACAACACGGCAACTTACACCGTTATTAGCTTTTTGCAGGCCGTTCGTGAGCCGGGTTGGCGGAGCACTATTATCTCTTCAGCGTGCCAACTCGCTCAGTAACTTACTATGTTCGTCGGCAAAAGCTTTGAGCTATGCCAAGCAACGTTCTATATACCAATGATGGGAACAAGAGGCCACTTACGACGGCGGTTAACCAGACAGGCCCGCTCCCCCGAACTCAGGCCTCCAAAAGATGGAACAGCTTTAGGCTTAGGCCAACCGGTTCACACAGTCACTTTGCCACATAATCCCATCTCCTGCCTAGCCCTCTCCTTTAGCAGTCATCCAAACAACCATTGCTAACCATAACCGGAGACCGGCGGCCTGATGTGGAACGAAGGCGGGACTAACGCACACTTCCGCCCTGCCAAATTTTACCTCAGAAATGGCCACGATCCATGAACGAACTATGTAGACTTGAATGGAACCTCTGGCCGCACTTTTACTGGCCGCACTTTTAAGGGAGACGGCATACAAGGACCACCGGACTAACTCGCCAAGCGACGTTTTGCTATAAAGCATCAACGCCTTTCGCTGCCACTTTGGAAATTAGACACAGCCGCGGGGTCTCGTAACGTTAGACTTCAGCTCGAGGGAATCTCGTTAAATGAATTTAATTGAATACAGCCCAAAAATGGTTGCTTAGCTTCTGCCGAATCGGAGAATGGCGAAACGCCTCAGCGACTCAAGAGCTTACTCGCTTTAGCTAGCGATGGCACCGATCCGTAGCTCGACGCTTGGCAGTAACCGTCGTTACTTCAAATTTCACTTCGGCTTTAGGTCTGCTATAATCAACGGCCGCTAGCAGCGCTGCGTGATTGTTTTCACCTAATATTATAATCTACGCTCAACAGAGCAATCATTTGACGTCATAACGAATGGTTCCGTAACAGGACCAAGTGCGATAAGTCGGTTATAAATTGTATATTTGGAGGAGCAATATGGCTACGGAGCTGACAGAAGACGACATGCGGCGAGCACTGTTTGGGACGGCTGAGCCTTCTACACCCGCAGCTAACGCATTCGATACAACTCGTAACGCCAACGCCACCACCTCGAAACAACCAACGACTGCAAAAAAGAGGGCGATTTTAAAGGCGTTCACCCCAAGGATAAGAGTTAAACTACGGGTGGGGAACGAGTTTGAAGGCGAAACGCACGAACTGATACATGAAGCTGATACGCTTAGCTCTCTGGCTGCCGAGCAAGATGCTACTAGAAAGGCTAGGAAAAAATTTAGATATGTTGAGGTAATTTCGGTGGAGTCAGTATGATTTAATTTCATGAATACATCACTGGCGATGACAGCTTTCAACCATCTGGTTTTAACTAGCCATTTCGACTAATGATGAAAAATCAAGCAATCGGCTATTGTGCTTTCGGTGTGGGCCACCCAAGCCAAGTAAAAATGTATTAACTGAATGCCGCTCCGCAGACGCTAAGACTTAAAATATTAGCCAAAATTTTCTAGCAATGCCAATATTTCCAAGGTAAGACCTTCGGCTATAAAGCTTAACTTCTTTTCTCCCCTCGGACTATAGAGAAGCAAGAGTGCAACCAACTAATTCACTTCGATCACTATAAAAGCATAGGTTTAGTGTCGATATCCACGATGACCTTGGTGCATCTGTGAGACGCACCACAGCGAATTATCCACGTAGCTCTTCATATCTAACTATAACTAGACGGCGCTTCCATCAACCTGCAGGTACAAAACTGTCGCCAGCATTAACTTCTATTTACTCTCTTCGCGCCCGCGATGCACCCATGCACCCATGCACCCATGAAATTGCAGCGAGAATGAGGCAATTAGAAACTCGATGTTTCTACATGAGACACAACTACCTCAGACAATAAAACTTAAGACCCTAAGAGCGGGCGCTAATATTCTCCAGACGCCCATAGCGGTCTTCAAAGCGAACAATATCGTCCTCTCCTAGGTAAACACCCGACTGAACTTCGATCAGTTCTAGCGGCACCTTGCCTGGATTAGACAGAGAATGCTTGACGCCAAGCGGGATGTATGTAGATTGGTTTTCCGACAAGATGAGCTCTTGCTCACCGCATATGACACGTGCAGTACCTGAAACCACTATCCAATGTTCAGCGCGGTGATAGTGCAACTGTAAAGACAAAGATTCTCCAGGTAACACGCTAATGCGCTTTACTTGGTAACGCTCGCCCTTATCCACTGTGTCGTAATGGCCCCAAGGCCGGTTGACCAACGGATGACTAAAAAACTCCAGACGCTCTTCGGCCTGCAGCCGCCTGACCACATCCCTTACTTGCTGACTATTCTGTTTGCTGGCGATCAACACAGCATCCTTGGTTTCGATGATTATAAGATTGTCAACGCCAACCGTCGCGACCAGTCGATGATGAGATTGCACCAGGCAGTCTCGGGTTTCTAGGGCTAACACATCACCCTCGAGGCGATTGGAGTCGGCATCACGCGGCCCTACATCCCAAATCGCTGACCAGCTACCCAAGTCGTTCCAACCCGCATTTAGCGGCACTACGAGACCGGCTGTGGTGCGCTCCATTACCGCGTAATCCACCGATTCCTCGTCACATAATGAAAACTGTTCGGACTGCACATGCGTGAAGTGCCTATCGACGAACGAATGCTCCATGGCGACCCTACAAGCCCTCAGGATATCCGAGCGGTGCCGCTCCAGCTCCTCTAAGAAAACCGAAGCGCGAAACATAAACATGCCGCTGTTCCACAAATGCTCTCCTGAATTCAGATATTGAGTAGCCATCTCGAGAGAGGGCTTTTCCCTGAACGCGGTAATGGCGAAGCCGCCTCTTTCCAATGCTTGACCGCACTGGATGTAACCAAAGCCGGTTTCTGCACTCGTTGGAGTAATGCCAAACGTCACTAGACGGCCTGCTTGAGCGTGCACTTCGGCTACGCGCACAGCCTCGCGGAAAGCGCCTTCATCATGAATATGATGGTCCGCCGACAGCACGAGCAAAACCGGATCACTGCCATCTGATGTAGCCTCCAGCGCCGCCAACGCAATGGCTGGAGCTGTATTGCGCGCCAGCGGCTCTAAAATGATACGGCGACTAGGAAAACTGCCCACTCGCAATTGCTCGGCCACAATAAAGCGATGTTCTTCATTAGTGACCACTACAGCGGGCGAATGATCCAACCCCTGCAAACGAGCCAGCGTGCGCTGGAACATGGTACCCCGATCCTGACCATCCAATGCCAGAAATTGCTTTGGAAAACTCTGGCGTGAAAGCGGCCACAGACGCGAACCATTACCGCCAGCCAGGATTACAGGGGTAAACATCGGAGACTCCATGCTTCTCGCCGCGGCGCGAACGATTCCGCCATTATCCGATTGGCTCCTTAGGATTGCAACCTCGTTACTAATTATTGATCACCACACCCATACCGCTGATTATTCAGTCTAGCTCGTCTATAGGAGTTTAGTACCGGTGAATTTTATACATGACTTTAGTTGAGGTGATTTATAGTTCCTGCGCTAGTGACTAAAGCACTCGTTATGCATGACGCACCCACAATTATGATAATCTCAAGATCCTGTCGGTACTGTAGTAACAGATCGACGCTACTTGGGCCTGGGCGTCTTAGACTCACCCCTCGACAAGACGAGAAAGCTAGGATATGAAAGTCGGCTATGGTTGTACCGTCTGGGCAAATGGCGCACGTGCGGGCCACCAAGATGGTATCGGTATATATACGGGCGCCCTCTGGAAGGGATTGAGCGAACTCTCACAGAGCGCTATAGACCTGCAGCCTTATGCATTTGGTAGAGACTGGCCGTCAATTCCCTGTGGTGTACCACGGCGACTGGCAAAAAATTTCCCAATGCATGCCCTTTTGAGTGGAAGCCTCGGGGTCACTTTGCCACGCTCAAAGGCGATTGCTAGCAGCGTAAACCTGTTTCACGCCACCGATCACCTGATACCCAATATAGCCGGCGTGCCCACGGTCGCGACGATTATGGACTTGATTCCATTGCTGCACCCTGAATGGATCAAGAGCAACCTGCGCCCACTCAAGAGCTGGCTGTTCAAACAGTCGATCCTCAAAGCAGACCACATCATCACCATTTCGCAGCATAGTCGTCAGGACCTGATTCAACACTTGAACATTGCTCCCGAGCGGATCAGTGTCACTCCGCTTGGTGTTGACCCCGCCTATTTCCAGCGTGTCGATTCGAAACAGCGCGAAATGGTGTTGAAAAAACATCAACTACCGCAGGGTTTCTTTTTGTTTATAGGCACGTTGCAACCGCGTAAAAACCTGCTGCGCACACTTCAGGCGTTCAAAGAGCTTCCGGCCAATGTTCGCAGGGACCACCCGCTGGTCATTGTGGGGCGAGACGGCTGGAATAATGGCGACCTACTGCCTCAACTGGAAGCCCTGGAACAAGCGGGCGAAGGGCGATGGTTGCGTTATCTTCCGCAAACCGACGTATTCGCGCTGCTGCAAAGCGCCAGAGCACTGGTGTTTCCTTCTTTATATGAAGGCTTCGGACTACCGCTAGTGGAGGCGTTCGCGGCGCAGTGCCCGGTGATCGCGTCCAATAGCAGCTCTTTGCGGGAGGTAGCGGCCGACGCCGCCTGGGAGATAGACCCACATAGCGTGGACAGCATCCACGCAGCGATGCGCGCAGTGCTCACCGATGCAGCACTGCGCAAGAGGAAAGTGCACAGCGGTCTGCAGCGCGCACGTCAGTACACCTGGCATGAATGTGCTCGACAAACTCTAGATGTATATACCAAAGTATTGGGTTGAAAGCTGCTTGTCCTGCCTTTCAAACGCTCACCAGCAAGGGTTTCAGCCTGCTAAAGAAAACGGAGTATTTGACTGATATGAAAATATTGGTAACCGGAGGTGCGGGCTATATCGGCTCGCACACCGCCTTGGCCCTCTTGGAAGCTGGACTTGAAGTGGTAGTGCTGGACAACCTGTGCAACAGCTCGATAGTCGCGCTTTCACGCGTCGAGCACTTGGCCGCGCGCACGCTGACGTTTGTAGAGGGCGATATCAATGACCGCGCTTTGCTTGACCGCGTTTTCGCCGACCACCGCATCGGGGCCGTCATGCATTTCGCAGGGCTCAAAGCAGTGGGCGAAAGCGTTGCCGAACCGTTGCTGTATTACCGCAACAACGTCGCCGGCACGCTCATCCTGTGCGAAGCCATGGCCGTCGCCAACGTTTTCAAACTTGTGTTCAGCTCATCGGCCACGGTATATGGCGAGCCTGACGAGATGCCGCTGCACGAGCAACTGCCCACCGGCTCGGCGACCAACCCATACGGGCAATCGAAGGTCATGGTGGAGCGCTGCCTCAGCGACTTGGGCGCCGCTGACCCACGCTGGAGCATCGCGCTGTTGCGCTATTTCAACCCGATAGGCGCGCACAGCAGCGGTTTGATTGGGGAGAATCCCAACGGACTGCCCAACAACCTCTTGCCGTATATCAGCCAAGTGGCTGCGGGCAAGCTGGCGGAGCTGGCGGTGTATGGCAATGACTACCAGACCGTTGATGGCACCGGCGTTCGCGATTACATCCATGTGGTGGACCTGGCGGATGGGCACCTAAAAGCGTTGCATGCCATTGAAGCCACTACCGGCGTTGCAGTATGGAATCTGGGCACGGGCGTCGGCTATAGCGTGTTGCAAATAATCGAAGCGTTTGAGAAGGCCAGCGGATGCAAGATCCCCTACCGGCTAGTGGCACGGCGCCCCGGCGACACTGCCGAGTGTTGGGCCGATAGCGGCAAGGCCGAGCGAGAGCTGGGATGGCACGCCACGCGTGGCCTGGCAGAGATGATGACGGATACATGGCGCTGGACTCGCCAAAACCCGACGGGTTATCCCTGACACCGACCTTGATAAACGCCCATAAAAAACCCCGGCCGAAGCCGGGGTTTTTTTCAAGCAAACCCGAGGGTCAGCAAGAAATCCTTACGCTACGTGAACGAAACCGTTTTCGAAGGTCAGGGTGTTGGCAGCAACGCCGGTCAGCTCGATGCTAGCAACATCGTTGGCAGGTAATGCGCCAGCGTTGGAGAAAGCTTTGGATTCGATGTGAACGATAGTGTTGGTACCGCTCTGCTCAAAGAACACTTCCAGAGCGGAAGCGTTACCAGCTTGGTATAGGTCGCCCAGCTTGGAGGTTTCAGCAACACCACCAAACTTGTACTGAGTGCCGATGAACAGCTCGTCGCCAGTAGCGAAGCCAACGTAAGAGACTTTGGCAGCATCACCAATTTTTGTGATATCAGCTACGAGCACGTCTTTATCGCCAGTTAGCGAACCGGCGTGGTAGCCCAGATCAGTGATGGTTTTATCTGCAGCAGCCAACTTGTCAGCAGCAGTAGCATGAGCGTCGAAAGCTGCCTGAACCTTGGTTAGATCAGCTTGCTCTTTAGTCACATTAGCGTTGGCATCAGCGACAGCTTTGATCTGAGCTTCACGACCCGTAACTTCTGCTTGCGCATCACGCAGAGTCAAGCCCAGAGGGTCCTTAGTCAGAGCAGTCTCAGCGTCAGACTCTTTGGTGTAGGCAGCATCACGAGTTTCAACAGCTGTGATAGCGTTGATTACACCAGTTTCAGATGCAGTCGGAGCATCAGCTTTAACCGGAGTCAAGCTGTAATCCGCAGTTGCAAAAGCTTCAACGCCATCTTTCTGAGCATCCAGAATAGATTTTGCAGTGTGCGGGCTACCGCCGTTGTCATCGCCCACTTTGAGATTCAGCAGAGCGTTGACATCGTCCAGCACTTTACCAACGTCAGCAGTTGCGCTCAGAGAGACGGAAGTTTTGCCGCCAGCTGCAATGAAGGCAGTCAGTGCGTCTTTAACCGAACCCAATACCGCTGCATCACTTGAAGCTGCAACGGCTGCTTTGGTGCTATTCGCAGTAGCAAGCAAGTCCTTGGCAACGGTATTGCCGTTAACTGCATTCAGCGCAGCAGTGACTTTAGCGTTCAGAGCAGCATCACTTTCGGCAGTACGCTCATCAACCAGAGTTTTTTCTGCGTTAGCTGCGGCAACTTTGGCATTAGCCAAGGCAGAAGTAGCGTCTACCACAGCGCCAACGACTTTGGTGTCATCAGCTTTGAAGTCTTTGATGAACTTGGTCAGATCGTCGCCAGTGAACGGTGTTTCTGCAGTAGCGTTGGCTGCAACAGCCAGAGCTTCCAGAGCAGCATCTTCAGCAACAGTTTTAGTCTGAAGATCAACAAGAGCAGCAGTCAGCGCCGAGTTCTGACCTACCAGGGAACCTACTGGATCAGAAGTGCCGACAGCGATGTCGATACGACCTTCAGCAGCCTCAGCGGTAGCTTTATCAGCAGTTACGTTCTTGATCGCTGCTTGAGCGGCAAGATACGCAGGATCTTTAGTGATATCACCGGTGGCAGTGATGTTCGACGCAGCGCCGAACTTCTCAGCGAAGTGCAGGCCAACATTGGCCTTGTTGGTCAGGGTGTCTTGACGACCCTGGGCAACAGCACGCTCTTCGGCAGTCAGGTTAGTGAAGGAAGCAACGTCAACGGTCAGCGCGTCGTTAACAAACTGCGCAACGAAGTTAGCGCGAGCGTCAGCACCACCAGTTTTCAGCTGGCTTACCCAATAGTCAACACCAGCAGCGTCGCCGGCAGCGCCCAATACGTTCTGGTAAACAGCGTTTACGAATTGAACGTCGGTCAGAGAGCCGTAGGTGGCTGCGAACACTGGGTTGGCTGCGAATTGAACAGCGATGGTGTTAACGGTAGCGTTACCTGTGAACTGGCCTTCCCAGTAGGACAGACCAGCTGCATCCGGAGCGCGTTCGAAGAAAGCAGCGTACAGACCAGCAATTTTTTGTGCGTTAGTAGCGGTAGCCATGAAAGTGTAACTCCTTAAGGTTCACTGCAATACTGAGCTCAGTAGCCCGACCGTAGCCGAAGCCTGTCAGATTATGCCCACAGGTTATGTAGCCTGCAACCAGTCAATCCGTAGCTTATGAGCAACTTGGCTGTATGAAAATTCATTTAAAAAAAGCTTCCAATAGGCTTTCAAATAACCATAGGTCTGCGACGAAAGCGTAATCCCCCCCAAAAACAAGGGTTTCAGGGGAGATTGTAGCGATTTTCCCGTTCGTCGGCTGATGGTTTTCGGCCACTATGGGTGGTTTTTAACGATGCAAAATTTTTTTCTACAAATACTGCCAAATCGCCATGAGAACTCTCCAATTTTTGACGTCGCGTTCTTTATGATAGAAATCTTCGCGCTTCACCGATTGCCACTAACTGGGTTCTGTGGAGGTCAAAGGGAAGGAGAGGCACCTTTGCGCCTGAGATTCCAGAGAAGGGTTATCCGATCCTGAGGCTCTCCTTTAGGGCCTTACCCAAACGGGTAGCGAAAGCGCTGAGGGTGAAGCTTTCTTCGAATCTACGCAGACCGGCTTCACCGTATTGGCGACGCAGGTTGGCCGACTGCACCAGTTGCTTCAACGCATCATGCAGAGCGTGAACATCTCCCGGGGGCACCAAGAGACCCGTTTCACCGTGCTGAACAATCTCGACAACGCCGCCGCTGCTGCAACCGACGCATGCTTTACCATAACGCATCGCTTCCAGGTATATCAGGCCGAAGCTTTCGTATCGGCTGGGCGCAACGAAGATGTCGCAGTCGGCATACACCTGTTGAAGCCGTTGTTCGTCGATTAGACCAGGTACTACGACACGAGACATCCACGCAGCGCCAGCGTTTTCCTGCTGGAACGCCTGTAGATACGTGCGACCGTCGGGTGCCAGCAAACGATTGTCACCGGCGAGCGTAACGTGTACCTCTGGATGCGCCTCCAGCAGTGCCGGCAGTGCTTGCATCAGAATGTCGATCCCTTTGCGCGTTTCGAACCGGCCCAGGTACAACAGTTTAACGATGTTGCCATCCCCGACTGTCGGAGTAGTGGTACCTGAGCGCATGCCAAACGGATGCAGTTGTACTCGCTCGTCGGCCAATTGCAAGGCATAGGCTTGCTCCACATCGCGGCGGATGGCCTCGGTGCTGGTGAGAATCAGGTCAGCATTGTTCAGCGCCCATTTCTCGGCTTCGATCATCGGTTGCACGTGGTTTTTAAAGTAGCTGCTGTCAGGGGTCCATTCCGGTTTGCTTTCTTGCATCAAGCGGTAGCTGGTCACCAGGTACAGCGCTACTTTGAACCGCTTACTGGCGATGATCGCCGCAGTGTCGAGGTCCCAAATGGTGCCCACGACCCAGTCAAAGCGGCGGCGGGCACTAACCCGTTCCAGCTCGGCGAGGATTCTCACGGCATTGTGGCTAATACCTGGTGGCATGTACGGCATGCCATCTGGAGGTGTAATAGAGCTAGGGCCGTTCGGAAGACGATGGACCCACACGCCTTCTTCGAAATCCACAGTATGCGGCATGCCCACCTGTGCGGAGGTCATGACAGTAACTTCATGTCCCTGACGCGCCAGTTCGGTGGCCATCTGGTAAATTATTACGCCCACACCGCCGCAGTCGCTAGGCGGGTATAGGGTGGTGGTGAAAGCGAGGTGCAACCGTTGCTTTGGAGCCAGCAGCGGCAGAAACGCTTGCCAGGCTTGGTCGGGATTGAACGTCACGACTTTGCGCCACGGATGACTGAAGGCATCTTGGATGCCGGCGTCGAAACCGTCTTCTATTTCTTGGAACATGCGCTTGGCTTCTACTGGCGGCAGCAGCCCGGTTTCTTCTGCCCAGCGTGTGTGGGTACGAAGTTTGCGACGGTGTTTCTCGACGGTGTAGAACGTTTCGCCCAGCGCCATGTCGGGTGTGGCATTCTGCAAGCAGAAGTAAGCAGTGCTGCGGGCGATGGTAAGCCAGGTGCGGGCGATTCCTTTTTCGTTACGGATGTGGCTGGGTGCGTATTTGTGATGGACTTCGGCGCTTGGCATCATCTTGATGTCGTACCCGGCGTCCACCATACGGAAGATTACATCGGTCTCGTCGAGGAAGTAGGCGTATTGCTCATCGAAACCGCCCACCTCATGCAGTACGCTGCGCCGAAAGCTGGAGTTCACGCCGATCATGCCCGGTACTTTAAACGCGCCGGCCTTAGCGTGAGGCACATCGGCTGGATGGTTGAGCAGCACTTCGGATTCGCCGTTACGACCACTGACGATGTAGCGGGTTTGGAAATCAACGCCAGTGTGGTTGCGCACGAAGCCGCCCGCCGCCCCGACCGTGCGATCGATGTAGGCATGGGACAGCTCATTCAGCCAGTCAGGTTCAGGAATGCCATCGTCATCAATAAACGCGACGATGTCCCCCGAGGCTTGGTCAATGCCGATGTTACGTGACATAGACAGGTTGGCCTCGGGGCACGTGGCAATTTTGACTTTGCCTTTCCAGTTGTCGTTAAGATAGCTCAGCGTGCCGTCGGTGCTAGGCCCATCCACGACGATGACTTCAAGATCGGGATAGCGCAGGTATTGCAGGGCATCCAACGTATTGGGCAGCGTGTGCATGCGGTTGTAAGTGTTGATGACCAGGCTGATTTTCATGCGCCCAACTTCCTCGCAGTGACTTCCATTTCTCGGCAATCACCATTAACTCGATCAGTCGCCAGCACTTCCAAGTGTTCAAAGCCCGCCTCACGCAACAGTTGGCTTAGAGTGTCCGTACTGTACATGGCGTAATGAAAATCGCCGTCGTAGTCCTGCTTGCCAAAGGTGACTTCGGCAAAGGTATCAAAGCTCATCTCGCCACGTTGGTAGCTGGCAAGCATCGCCTGAGAATCCGGCACCACCAGCTGCAGCGTGCCGTCGCTTTTAAGAAGGCTATGCCAGTGCGGCAGCAGCACATCAAGCAGGTAGCGGCGCGGGAAATGCTCCAGCAGGTGTGCGGCGTAAATCAGTTCCACCGTGTCTGGTTCGAATGGCAGATTTTCAGCGCCCGAAACAATGTCCACGCCAGGCAATTCACGCACATCGACATTGAGCTTGTCCGGATGAGGAATGTGCCCGCAACCCACATTAATCCGAACGGGCTGATCGCCAAGTTTTACATGGGGCAGGATGCGCGCCGGGATTGTTGCCTGCTTCGCAGCTTCACCTGGGGCTGCGGAGGGTTTGAGCTTGAGTACCTTGCGCAACTCGAACATGATTTCGTCGCGCACGAACTCTGTCCGCGCACTTTGATGCCGTTTAGACTTGCCCAACTCAGACTTGAATTCCAGCTGCTCGCGCTTAAGGTTTTTGCTTGCGTTATTGAGCCCCGCGATGGCATTCGCCTGAGCTTTGACCAATTGTTCGACGACTTCAAGACGCTCGGCAAGGCTGCCAACCTGTTGAGCCTGCTCCCAGTTCACTGCTCGTGTGGCACCCTGATTGCGATTACGGACGAAAGCAAGCAATTGCTGCGCTAATGCGCCAATGACGGGCAGGTCGCGAATTTTCAGATAGATCGTTCTCAACAGCTTTTTCATGGATTGACATGATCCAAAGTTTTATTGGGGCCATCTGACAACGAAGTCAGTTCGACATGGGCATCCAGCCAAGCAAGGCCGGCAAAGTGTTTTTTGTTCACGTTGACTACTTTAAAGACGTGGGCCAAGTCCAGCCAGTCGTAGTTTTTCTCAACATGGGAGCGGTGCGAGCGAGTAAGCGCAACGCTGACGCTGTAGGTGCCTTCGCCCAGGTTAAGGTCGAAGCCGAAGGATAGGACCAGCTTTTGTCCGGACTGCAAGCCTGCCAAGTCTTTGCCGTAATCCTTGGAGTTGATCCCGAAAATCCAGTTGCCCGCGCGGTCACGAATGACAAAACCGCATACCAACTCGTCGATGGCTTTGTGTACATCAATGACGATGCTTAGTTTGACCGGCTCACCCGTGGCGACGGTATCCAATGGGTGCTCTTGAGCATCCAGCAGTCGAACCTTATCAATTAACGCCTCGCCTGTACCAGAGCGGATGCCGCCACCGCTGGCTTCGGCACTCTGACGTGTATGCTTCAAGTCTGGATCGGCCAGACTGGCATTGTACAGGTCAATAATCTGCTGCGGCGCACCCACCTTCAGCAACTTGCCCTTATGCAACAAAACGGCTCGATTGCATAGCGACTGAATACTTGCGCTGTCATGTGAGACAAACAGAAGCGAGGTACCTTGCGCCTGAAAATCGCGAATCAGGCTGAAGCACTTGTGTTGAAAGTAGGCATCTCCGACCGAAAGTGCTTCGTCGACAATCAAGATTTCCGGCCGATAAGCGGTCGCAACGGCGAACGCTACGCGCATCTGCATGCCGCTGCTGTAAGTGCGCACGGGCTGATCGAAGTAATCGCCAATTTCGGCAAACTCTTTGATCTTCTCGATGATAGCGGCGATCTGCTCAGTGGTGTACCCAAGCAGGCTGGCTGCATGATAAGCATTCTGGCGACCGGTCAGATCCGGGTGAAACCCCATGCCCAGCTCGAGGATGGCAGCAATCTTACCCTGGACTTCAACCTGACCAGCGCTGGCTTTCAACGTGCCGGTGATGATTTTGAGCAACGTGCTTTTGCCTGCACCGTTTTGACCGATTATGCCAACGGCCTCACCGGGCTGGACTTCGAAGTTGATGTCTTGCAGCACCCATACCTCGGCCTTCGGCTCGACGCGCCAGCCGAACCATGACAGCACCCGGTGAAGCTCCCGATGGTAGGTACGGTACGCCTTGCCCACACCTTCTACTTTTAATACAGCACTCATAACGCATCCACCATCTCATCGCCCGCGCGGCGGTACAACTGGGCGGCAACAGCACCCATGACCAAGGTGAATACAACAGGATATATCAATAGCATCAAGTTCGGCATACGCCCGAATACCATTACGCTTTGATACGCCTGGATAATGCCAGTCATGGGATTGAGGTAGAGAATGAACTGGAATTTTTGTGGAATCATCGCCATGACGTAGACGATAGGCGTCAGCCAGAATCCGAATTGAATGAATATGGGAATGACCTGGCCCACATCGCGCAAAAACACATTGATAATGCCCAAACTCAATCCCAGACCTAAGGCCAGAAACAGGGTAAGCAGTGTGAGCAGGGGCAGCCAGAAAATGCTCATCCCCGGCCAATGACCCAGGCAGGCGAATACCGCAAGGCTGACGAGTAGCAACAGCAGGTTGTTAATCAGGCAGCTGCCAGCAAGGATGACCGGCAGGGCTAGCCGAGGAAACGCCATTTTTTTGAGCAGGTTGCCGTTATCGATGAAGACACCGAGGCTTCGGCTCACGACCTCGGTAAACAATGACCACCCTAGGATTCCTGCGGTCAGATAGATCGCATAGGAGTAAGTACCGGCGATACCGGGCAGGCGTGCCGCCATGACGGCCGACAAAATGAACGCATAGATTACGATCTGGGCCAGAGGATAAATGATCATCCATAACCCGCCCAGACGGCTGCGGGCAAAACGGGTGGCAAACTCGTTTCGAACCGCGCTTTTTATAAAGTGCCGTGTTCGCCACAGTTCTTGTAGTGAGTTTGTCAACGTT
Organism: Pseudomonas sp. PS01298; assembly: GCF_029959745.1. Lineage (NCBI taxonomy): Bacteria > Pseudomonadati > Pseudomonadota > Gammaproteobacteria > Pseudomonadales > Pseudomonadaceae > Pseudomonas > Pseudomonas sp. PS01298. The sequence continues at coordinate 35,213 of NZ_JASCPP010000015.1, forward strand.
TGCTTCCTAATAAAGTTCAGACAATTACCCGTGGACGCAAGTATCGCCACAAAGGTCGCTCAACGCACCAATGACCTGCCGCTGCGAGCAGGGTGCTGATTACCATGACGGAGGGAAAAGCGGCCAACCCGGTATGTGGCTGCCCGAGCGACTCAAGGCTCCAGATCACTGGGAAGTGATAGAGAAAGATGCCGAATGATAGTTCCCCGGCCCTCCTATTAAGCAACTTGGACCATGCATAGGAACTGGTTTTCTTTTGTAGCAGCAGGATCAGCGGCAAACCCACTACCAGCCCCAGCGCCACTTCGAGCCGGAATGGCTGATGATCGCGCGTCACCAGCAGCGCGAGAGCATAAAACCCCATCGTCACCCATGCCACACATAACCCCGCCCAATGACGTGGGTTTTGGGGGTGCAACGGCGACTGCTCAGCAAGCGCCGACCCAAGGAGGAAAATAAACAAAATGCCAGGCAAAAGCCTGTAGCCATAGTAGTCAGTATGTATCAGACCGGTCTGAGCCAGGAAAAATACGGCACAACTGCCCAGGAAAATCAGCCCCAACCGACACCCCCCCCAGCTAAATAACAACGGCGTGAGCAGGTAAAACTGTAATTCCGCGCCCAGTGACCAAGCGGGCGGGATCAGCATAAAGCTCGTTAGTCCGGTGTACATGAAGAAGTTAAGCGGAATCACAGTAAGATTTGCTAACCAGTCCCATACGGAAGGGTGAAGCGGCAAAAACTCCGAAGTCGGCGCAAAATAGAGCCAGACGAGTGTGGAAAGCCCTAGGCCTACAAAGTACTGCGGCAGTATGCGGAGTAGGCGATCGCGGGCGAACACGCCGATGCAGTTGGGCAGCGTGCGCATACGCGCCCAAAGCCGCACCACAACTTGCCCAGCCAGCAGATAGAAGACGATCACCGCCATTACGCCAAGGTTGTAGCCATGAAAGCCGATGCTCAAATGGCTCATGAGTACTAAACTGGCCAATAGGAATCTCAGTAACCCCATTACCGATCAGCGTCCGGAGGCAGCATCAAGCATGCTTTTCAAGATTGTGCGAATCGGTTGGGTGATCTTCCAACCGGTCAGGCTCTGAAGCTTCCCTGAATCACCACATAGCGATTTAATTTCAGTGCTGCGCACAAAACCAGGGTTACTGCGAACTTCAAGATCATGACCGCTTAACTGCCGCAACTCATCAATGATCTCACGCAGGCTAATAGACACGCCGCTGCTGAGGTTGAGGGTTTCTCCATGGATGTTGCTATCAATCAGCGCCAAGTAAGCACTCACTACATCATTTATACCCGTGAAGTCTCGGCTGATATCAAGATTGCCCAGTTCGATAAACGGCGCTTTCTTGGCAAAATGCATGACGATCTTGGGGATAAGGAAGTGATCTTCCTGCCCTACTCCGGTGTAATTGAAAGGACGCACGATGGCGAGGGGCAGCAAATCCTGGAAAGTCCGCGCCATATGCTCCATGGCTAATTTGCTGCAGGCGTAGTGGTTGACCGGTAGTAGCGGGCTCTCTTCTGAAAGCGGCGCGCTGCTGATCGGCACGCCATACACATTGGCGCTGCTCGCAATGATTACCTGTTTAGGTCGCTTGTCGGCCATGACGTCCAGCAGATTGCAGGTGCCAACAACATTGGTACGGTAGAAGGCTTGAGCGTCGGTGCTGGCAACGAACGAAATCGCGGCCAGATGAATGACGCAATCTACCTGCACCTCATTCAGGACCCGGAAAAGTGCGTCCCGGTCATTCAAGTCACACGAGATCTTCCCAGGAGCCTCGCTCTTAGGTCCGCTAAGCTCAATGACAACGAAGCCTCTTGCTGACAAAGCACCACTCAACGCCTTGCCAGTAAATCCGTTAGAACCTGTAAGAAGAATCGACTTAGTCATGTCTACCTGCGCTATTGCCGTCTCAGAAAGAGTTGCCGTTTCTGGCTCGTTTAAGATCAGCTTCGACCATCAATAGGCAAAGTTGCTCCAAATTGGTCTGAGCTTCCCAGCCCAAGACTCGCTTTGCTTTTTCCGGGTCGCCTATCAGCAACTCAACTTCAGCCGGGCGATAGAACTTGGGGTTGACCTGGATGACGGTTTTACCGGTTTTGGTGTCTATACCATGCTCGTTGTCGGCGCTGCCTTTCCAATCGATGCTGATATCCACGGCTTTGAACGCCATCGTGACAAAATCACGCACAGTCTCAGTGCGATTGGTAGCCAATACGAAGGTGTCCGGATCGTCGGCCTGCAACATGCGCCACATGCCTTCGACATATTCCTTTGCGAAGCCCCAATCGCGCTTCGCATCCATGTTGCCCAACTCCAGCACCTTCTGCATGCCCAGCGAGATCCGTGCAACCGCGTCTGTGATTTTGCGTGTCACGAACTCTTTGCCGCGTAGCGGCGATTCGTGGTTAAACAGGATGCCGCTCGATCCAAAGATGCCGTAGGATTCGCGATAATTGATGGTCATCCAGTGCGCATAGAGTTTGGCCACTCCATAAGGGCTGCGTGGATAGAAGTCGGTCGCTTCGGTTTGGGGAACCTGCTGGACTTTGCCGAACATTTCCGAGGTGGACGCCTGGTAAAAGCGGATCTTGGGGTCAACGATGCGAATGGCTTCGAGCAAGTTGACGGCACCCAGACCGGTGATCTCACCGGTGGTCAGCGGCTGGTCGAAGGAAACACCTACGAAGCTCTGCGCCGCCAGATTATAAACCTCGACAGGGGCCGCGCGCTGTATCAGACGGATGCTTGAAGACAGGTCGGTAAGGTCGTGCTCAACCAGCTCCAGACCGGGGTGTGCGAGCACGCCAACTTCTTCCAAGCGCCAGAAATTAACCGAGCTGGTGCGACGGTACGTGCCGTAGACCTTGTAGCCTTTTTCCAGCAGCAGTTGGGTCAGGTAGGCGCCATCCTGCCCGGTGATACCAGTGATGATGGCGTTCTTTTGGTTGCTCGTCATTGTGTAGTTTCCCGTTCCAGAACCGGCTCAGTTTTACTGTTATTGCTCAGCCATACATTCACGCTCTCTACGCTCTCGGACGACAGCTTCCCGGCCCAGCGATTGAGAATGAACAAATTGGTAATGAAGTCATATTGCGTTTTGAGGAGGTCGCGGCGCGCCTTGAACTCGTTTTGGACGCTTGTCAGCACGTCAACGGCGTTGACTACGCCGTACTTGAAGGCTTTTTCCGACGCTACCCTGGATTGCTCGGCCGACGCCAATGCGTTGCGATTGGCACGAATTTTTTCGACGCTTGAATCTGCGGTCAGGTACGCGTTAATGGTTTCCTTAACTACCTGGCGCCGCGCCGCCTCCAGTTGCTGCTCAGCGGCGACTTGCTGTTGATACAACCCCCGGGCGCGCGCAGAGGTAGACCCGCCACTGTAGATAGGAACAGACAGCTGCACCCCTGCTACATAACTGTCCGTTTTCGGGGCCAAGGAATTATTATAGCCTTCATTGGTGTTCTGAGCGTTAAGGTTCAGGCTCAACGTCGGGTAGTGCCCGCCCTTGCCACCGCGCACACCGGCTTCGGCAGCTTCCACTGCGCTGAGGTTGGCTTGGATATTGGGGTTCTGGGACTGGGCCAGTTCAACCCAGCTTTCCAGGCTCTGCTCGGACACCTTCAATTGCACATCGTTGCGAACGCGGCTTAGACGCTCGGTAACAGGACGGCCTACAATTTCTGAGAGCGCGGCGCGGCTCAGACGCACCTGATTGCTTGCGTCAACCTCCTGGGCCGCTAGCGAGTCGACCCTTGCGCGCAGGTCGAGCAGATCGGTAATCATCGCCAATTGCCGCTTATACATCGCTTCGATCTGGTCGAGGTTTTTCTGAGTGGCGCGACGCTCGGCCTGGACCAGTTCCAGCTCGTCATCCGCTGCAAGGGCTGCGAAATATCGTTGTGCCAAATCTACGGTGGCTTCGGCCTGAGCTTCATCGGCCTCTGACGCCGATTGCTTTGCCATGCTCTGATACTTCCTGTAGTTCTCCCAGCTGGCTTTGTTGTACAGCACTTGGCTGAGGCCGATGCTGTAGTTTTCGCTATTGTAGATCTGGTTTACCTGTTCATTGACCTGCTTGATGCGATTGGCGCCCGCACTGGCCGTAACTTGTGGCAACAATGAACCAAACGCTTCCCGCTCCTGCTCCGCGCCAAGCTGCCTCCGGGCATAAGCGGCGAGTACGCGCGGGTCTTCCAGGCGCGATTCCCCGTACAATTGCAACAAGTCAGCGGAGTAGAGTTTGGCACTGACACTCTTCGCCTCAGGTTTGGGACTGTTCGGCTCAGCCGTTTTGGGCTCTGCCGCCTGCACTTGCACCGCAAGCATGCCCAATAACAAACATGACAAAAGGCGCACGGTCACTCCTCGATCATCGACTGGGAGATAGCGTTGCGTGCAGGCTGCAGAATGTATTGCAGCATGGTCCGCGTGCCGGTCTTGATCAGCACATCGGCGGGCATGCCGGGCAGCAGCTTGCGGTCGCCCAGCTTGTGCTGACCTGCCTCCGTTACTTGCACGCGAGTCAGATAATACGGCTGGCCAGTACGCTCTTCGGTCATACGGTCGGCAGACACCTGAATGACTTCGCCCTCGATAACTGGCGTCGTCGCAGCACTGAATGCGCTAAAACGCATGTCTGCCAGCTTGCCGACGCCGATACGGTCGATATCCACGGGCGGAACGTGAGCCTCGACGATCAACCTGGATACCGACGGTACGATATCCATAATGGGCGCGCCGGGTCGGATAACACCGCCGATAGTGTGGACTTTCATATCGATGACCATGCCGTCTTCAGGCGCGCGAATGACAACCCGGCTCAGGCGGTCTCGGAGAGCTGTGGTGCGCTCCTGCAGGTCATAGGCCTTGGTTTGCACCTCAGCCAGTTGCTTGACCACATCGGAGTTGAAATCTTTGTTGATCTGCAGCATCTGCAGTTCGGTCTCATTGATTTGCAATCGGGTTTTGGTAATGGACGATCGGTGGTCTGCCATTTCCGACTTGAGCATGTCGAGCTTGCGTTGTTGTTCAAGCAAGCGCTGCTTGTCGACGAAGCCCTGGGCGAGCAACTCGTCTAGCTCACCGATTTCGCCGGTGTAAGATTTTCCCAGGTTTTGCTTGGTGCCGATCATGGCCTCGGTGCCTTTGATCTGCTGGTTCAATTGGCCAATACGCTCTTTGAGAACTGCCACCTCACCTAAGCGCGCACCCCGACGGGCGTTGAACACTTGGGTTTCACTGTCGCGCGCTTCTTGACCACGCGGCGTGCTGGCAGGCAGCAGGGAGGAGAAATCTATTGTCGATAAATCGTCGCGCTCGGCGCGCAGGCGAGCCTCCATGGCTTTCGAGGCAATTAACTGGCTATAAGTAGTTTCGTACTCAGCTTTAAGCTGCGAATCGTCCAAGATCACTATTGGGTCGCCGCGCTTGACGATGTCGCCATCATGGGCCAAAACATCCTTGACGATACCACCTTCCAAATGTTCAACGGTCTTACGGTAGCTTTGCACCGTGACCACACCTGGCGCGTAGGCTGCGCTGTCAAGCGGCGCGAAAGCAGCCCAAGAACCGAAGACACCGAAGGTCAGGAAAACAATCCAGAAACCTACGCGGCGCACGTTTTTGTCCGATACCGGGACCCCGTCAAATTCGTGGGCGGTTGTAACAGATGCATTCGAAGTCATAGACATAGGTCCTGTCAGGCGCTGGTAGGCGCGGCGCCTGATGCCACCGGAGCGGCAGGTTTTTGAGTGGCGAGATGTTGCTTGTTGATTTCAGCCATGACTTGATCACGCGGACCGTAAAGACTGATCCCACCACCGCTCATCACCATTAGACGGTCAACCTGAGAAAGAATGCTGGTACGGTGGGTAATGACGAAAACGGTTGAGCCAATAGCTTTCATTTGAGCGATTGCCTCCGCGAGCGCCTGCTCACCTGTTTCGTCAAGGTTAGAGTTCGGCTCGTCCAATATGATCAGCCGCGGCGAGCCATACAAAGCGCGAGCCAAGCCAACGCGTTGACGCTGGCCGCCCGAGAGATTTACACCGTCGCTGCCAATGACCGTATCGTAACCATCAGGCTGGAGCAGTATCATTTCATGCACGCCAGCAATGCGGGCTGCCTTGATGACTTCCTCCGGCTCGATTTTGGAGAAACGCGCGATGTTTTCGCTGATGCTGCCCTCAAACAACTCGATGTCCTGAGGCAAATACCCCACATATGGGCCCAACTGGCTTTTGTCCCAGTTGGCAATGTCAGCACCGTCGAGCCGAACTACGCCATGCTGCGGCTGCCAGATCCCCATGAGAGCTCGAGCTAGGGTGGATTTACCCGAAGCACTCGGACCCACAATTCCGACTACTTGACCTGCTGGGACAGAGAAACTCATGCCCTTGATAATCGGCGTTTTTCCACCCGGCGCAGTGATAAACAGGTTATCAACCAAAATATTGCCCAGCGGCGCGGGCAATGCCATGCGTTCAGGCTCGCTTTCCTGCTTGGCTAGCACCTCACTGAGCCGGGAGTATTGGGCACGCGCACCGATGAAACCCTTCCAGCTGCCAATAATTTGATCCAAAGGTGCGAGTGCGCGACCCAGCAGGACGGAACCGGCGATCACCAAGCCGGGATTGAGCTCGTGCTCAATCGCAAGAAATGCACCCAGTCCCAAGATCAGCGACTGCACCAGCATGCGGAAGGTTTTAGATACGTTGGTCATAGCGCCGCCTTTATCACTGGCGACGGACTGCAGGATTAGCACTTTTTTCTGACGCTGAGCCCAACGGTTTATTAGCGTGTCGAGCATACCCATGGACTCGATGACTTCGGCGTTACGCAGGTTCTTGCTGGTGTAGAGGCTGGCAGCAATATTTTCTTTGTTGGCGGCAGCCAGTGGCTTGCCGGTGAGGCGCTCGTTAACGAGCGCCAGAATCGTCAAGATGATCGCGCAGCCAATGGCCATCCAACCAAACCAAGGATGAAACATGAACATCACAGCGATGTAGATTGGCAGCCAGGGCGCGTCAAAAAAGGCAAAAAGCCCGGTGCCTGTCATGAACTGGCGCAGGCCGGTCAAGTCATTCATTGCCTGAGCAGAAGCATCCATCCCGCCACTTTCCAAGGCACGCTTAAAGCTCGCCCGATATAGATTTCGACTCAGCAGAATGTCCAGCTTGGTACTGACGCGCACCATAATGCGCGAACGTACCAGTTCAAGCGCGCCCATAGTCACCATCAAAGCCGTCATGATCAGAGTGAGCATCAGCAGCGTAGTCAAGCTACCGCTGGTTATGACTCGCCCATAAACCTGCAGCATGTAGAACGTAGGTACGAGCATGAGGGCGTTGACAAACAAACTAAAAATGCCAACCGATATGAAACTGCCTTTACAAGCTTTTAGCGCGGCCTGCAAGCTGTTTTCATGATTTTTTTGCATAGTTACCTAACTGCCACAGGTATGAAAAGCGCGAGAGTGTACCACTGGCTTTCCCTTGTTAAATGAAAAACCTGCTAAGAAAAGCCGCTTTGTGGACTCCACTGTGATATTGAACCTCTCGCCCCCAGATCCGACACAACCTTCCCGTTAAATCGATGCTACTACCGAGCAGCATGAATTCTTTCGGCGACCGAATCCCAAATGGTTTTTTGATGGCACTGCTCGTGGTGCTCGAAGACAATCGCCAGGTTGGGCAGCGCCGTCTCCCACTCATATGCGCTGCGGGATACGCTTGATCGATCACGACGGTCTTTGCCAGGCCATCGCTTTGTGGGCTGCGTACGGCCATAGGCTGCAAGCCGATCTAGCGAGCAGACATTCCACGCTACTCGGCAATTTAGGTAAAGCTTTTATCGCTCAGTCATGGCACTGGCGTGCTCGACGGATAAGCGCAAAAACGCCTCTCTAGGGATGGTCTGAAGTAGGCCGCTATTTTTCGACTGCTGAGCCATAGGTGCTTTCAAAAAACGGCAGCCGTTCAAAACCGATCACGTCTGCCGCCTATTCCATCCATTTTTTCCGCTGAACGCTCCTCGCAGCAGCTATTTCCCTCATTACGGACGCACCTCTCCTGCGCTGGAGAGCAAATATCGACGCGCCATCCAAAGGTTCGACAGGGCGAACAGCGTCACCATCTGAGCAGTGTTTTTCACCAAGCCTCGGAAACGCACTTTCGTATAACCAAACTGACGCTTGATCACTCGAAATGGATGCTCAACCTTGGCGCGAACCTGGGCCTTGGCTTTCTCGATCTTGCGCATCGCTTTGTACAGCGCGCTGCGTTTACCGTGTTTTTTGTAGGTACTGCGCCGGGCTGCAATCTGCCAGATGACGTGGCGTCCCGCATGCTCTTCGCGCTTCTCGACACCGGTATAGCCTGCATCGGCGCAGACCACGTTCTCAGCACCGTGTAGCAGTTTGTCGACTTGGGTTATGTCCGCGACGTTGGCCGCAGTGACCAATACGCTGTGCACCAGCCCTGACTCATCGTCGACACCAATGTGAGCTTTGGCACCGAAGTAATACTGGTTACCTTTCTTGGTTTGATGCATCTCAGGGTCGCGTTTGCCGTCCTTGTTCTTGGTCGAACTGGGCGCATGAATCAGCGTGGCATCGACGATGGTGCCTTGTCGCAGCGACAAGCCACGGTCGCCCAGATAGCCATTGATCACGCCGAGAATACCGGCGGCCAACTCGTGCTTTTCCAGCAGGCGACGGAAGTTGAGGATGGTAGTTTCATCTGGGATCCGCTCCAGGCTCAGACCGGAAAACTGGCGCAAGATCGTCGTCTCGTACAGCGATTCTTCCATCGCAGGATCGCTGTAACCGAACCAGCTCTGCATGAGATGAACCCGCAGCATCGCCATCAAAGGATAGGCCGGACGGCCCCCTTCGCCCTTCGGGTAATGAGGTTCGATCAGGGCAATCAAACCCTTCCAGGGTACGACCCGATCCATCTCGATCAGGAACAATTCCTTGCGGGTCTGCTTGCGCTTACCGGCGTACTCGGCATCGGCGAAGGTCATTTGCTTCATTGAAAAGCTCGGCGATTGGTGTCCGTGGATTTTGCCAAATCAGGAAGTCTTTTTCAGGATTTCCCTAGGCTCTCAAGCACCGCTCTCTGATGCCTCCGTCGCTGTAGCCTGCTGGACTGCCGACCCATCCGTCGCTCCTCGCCTACAGCAGCCCAGGGTAAAGGTCGGGCTTAACTTAGGATCGTTGTTACAAGGGACGCCAAACCATCTGAACACTAGCGTCAAGCGCTTTGTCTGGTGGCGATGCGGCCTCTATATTCCGCGGTTCGCCAAGCTCCTGTTCATGTCAAAACTAGAAGTCATGACTGCGCATGACGCGATAAACACGCTTCGTGTTGCTCGTTCGCAGCTGCTGGGCTGTCAGGGCCGCGACTATACAGGCCCCAACAGGGGCAGCCATAATGGCGCAACTCGCTGATCTGCTTGAGCGCATCGCTCAGTTCTGAAGAGAATGCTACCGCCTCACCAGTATCAACCGCCGACAGACCCCCATCTGACTTACAATACCTACAGGAACGGCTAGTTGGCGTTGTCCCTATGCGCTGAGCCACCACCTACACGCCCCCACCGGTTCAAGCCTCTGACGAACAATCGCCAGTCTCTGGCGATAGCCAGCGACGCCAGCGTTTCTGACCGATCAACCCGCCCCCTTTATCGTTGCAGCCAGTCATAAACATACCCGTTTTCAGATCCTTTACCTAAATCGGGTCGGTGTGCTGTATTTCATGAGGCTCATTCACAAAATTCTTTTCATAACAGTTGGCGATGCACCTAGCCGAGGTTACAGTTGCCGGGTGTCCTTCCTATTCCTAGCTGGGTGCGGCGCGCGCGCCTATAAAGGCGTTATGACCAAATCAGTCTGACTCATCCCCCAGCACTACCAATGAGCCCAAATGCGCGTTCTACATTTTTTCAAGACTTACTATCCGGACACCACGGGCGGGATCGAACAGGTGGTGTACCAGCTTTGCCAAGGCAGTCGTGCTTTTGGCGTGGAGAGCCAAGTTCTCACGCTAAGCGCAACGCCCTTACCACCACGCATCCAGATCTCCGACCATACAGTTACTCGCGCCAACGAAAGCTTCAACCTAGCGTCGACGGGCTTTTCAGCGCAAGTATTTTCAACATTCAAGGCTATGGCTGCCGAGACGGATCTTATACATTTTCATTTCCCCTGGCCTTGGATGGATGTCGTACATTTTGCTACCCGCCATCGCAAACCTACAGTACTCAGCTATCACTCAGACGTTATTAAGCAGCGCTCGCTGCTGAAGCTTTATGCGCCACTCATGAAGAAAATGTTGGGCAGTATGGACCGAATCCTGGTTGCATCACCCAACTATCAACGCACGAGCGAGGCGCTCCGGCCATATGCCGACAAGACACTGGTGGTACCTTACGGGCTAGATCGGGCAGCTTATCCGCAGGTGTCAGAGCAACGCACAATGCACTGGCGAAAGCAGTTGCCCGAGAAGTTTTTCTTGTTCGTAGGAGTGTTACGTTACTACAAGGGGTTGGACAGTTTGCTAACTGCCCTCGAAGGCGTGGACTACCCCTTGGTGATTATCGGCACCGGGCCAGAAGAGCAAGCTCTCAAGGCGCAATCAGAGCGTTTAGGCCTGCGCAATATTCACTTTCTGGGCAGATTGGACGATGATGACAAGGCCTGCCTGCTGCAATTATGCTACGCACTGACGTTTCCTTCCCACTTGCGATCTGAAGCTTTTGGTATTTCGCTGCTCGAAGCAGCAATGTATGGTAAGCCGTTGATTTCTTGTGAAATAGGTACCGGCACCACATACGTTAATATCCACGAACAAACAGGACTGGCCGTGCCGCCCTCCTCGCCGCTGGCATTGCGTGAAGCACTAACAAGATTATGGAACAATACTGATCAGGCTCAGGCCTTCGGCACCCAGGCCAAGATTCGATTCGAAAAGCTATTCACAGCCGACCAAATGTGTGCAAGCACTGTGCGCATATACCGCGATCTTCTAATGCGTTGAAACAGCCAAGGTCAAGGATCGCCAATATAGAGTGTTAGCTCTTCCTACGGCCACAATCTCTTCTATTCGAGGTATTCTTTGTTTAGTCACTTAGTGTTTGATCAGCCACTCACTGATTTTGCAATCCTACCGTCACAGCTTATGAATGCAGGCCTAAGACTTAACCATTGCCATCAAAGGAATGGCTGAGCAGACCGAGTCGTTTCCATTACTTGACCTATCTAGAGATAGTTTAAGCTTGCACTCAGCAAAGCGCGCCAAAAAAATCGATTGGGAGCGATGAAAAATCCTACTCGTATGGGTCATAAGTTAAGGGATCCGCAAATAGTGTTTTTGGTATGATATTAATAGGCCGTTTAAAAACTAAGCCCTAACTGCCCCAACCGGATCAAGCTGTACACCGAAAAGCCCAGCAGCAGCTTCGCGCTGAGCTTTCCGCGGCCGATCAGCTTCGGTCTTGCGCGGACCGCCTACGGTCTTTAACCAGCCAAAGCCTTTCTCGATACGCTTACGTATTTCATGCTGACACCATAGCCCGGATGACGTGTCGTGCGGCCAACGATTACTCTCTTGATGGTCTTTCTCGAGATATCCGCCGTTACCCTCAAATCACGCGTCATCTGGACAAAAATTTCTGGTCGTAGCTCTTGTCCGCACCCGCGGTGCTACCAGGTTTGGCCGTGCGTTCAAACATCTGCAAAGCAGCCCCACTACAACACGCCCATTAAACTCGGCGCATTCCACATCCACGATCAGCCCATTACGAGTTTTCCATCAGCGTGTGGGCCATATGAGCCAAGCGACTGCCATCAGACAGGCTTTTGCGGGCAAGTCGGGCCTGGGAAATCTGTGGTCTATTGATGAGCCTTGGTGCCGCATTTCTTACCCTTGAAATCGAGGTAGTTATTGCTGGTGCCCCCTCTGGCGCCTCATCATCCGGCCTCCCGCCATCGTCCTTTTGACTAAGGGTTTATGCGAAGCCCAGGCATCGATCAGCGTGCCATCCAGATTGAAATGCTCATCACTGGCGTGCTGCGACCCCTGAGCCAGCGACTTGATGTGCTGAAGAACAAACGCGCAATATTCTGGTTAAAAAGGCGGTCACGGTTCTGGCAGAAGGTCGAGTCATCCCACACTCGCTCGTCCATCGACAGGCCGAAGAACCAGCGAAAGAGCAGATTAGAATCGAGTTGTAACCAGTTGGCGCTCGGAGCGCACGGTGTAAATTACCTGCAGCAATCAGGCCCGCAGCGGGTGATCCTTGGGGATGCACTGTTCCAGCGTCGTGTAGCTGAACAGGTAGTTTTGCTTGAGGTCGGGTCCATGCATCGGCTGGGTCTGCCGCTGACATTGAAGAAAATGTCGGGTAGTTTGCCAAAACCCAATTCGGCCTGGCCTTTTTCAAAAAGGCCTGCTAATGCCACAAATTTGCCACACTCACCCCGCTAACCACGGCGAAAACCAGCTAACCTCCGCTACCACAACCCATTGATTCCCCGGCTAATCCCCGCTAACGTATTGATTCTAAACGTCGACTTTTAGGACTCCGAAGGCAGGGGTCGTGGGTTCGAATCCCGCCGGGTGCACCACATACTAGTTTCTGGCTGTATCAGACAGTCTATGAAACCCCAACGAAGCCCGCCCTGTGCGGGCTTTGTTGTTTCTGGCTTTTAATCGTCGCTCTTAAGAAGATCGACCGGTGTGATCCACTGCGAAGCGCAAAGGCGCCAACGGCGGCAAGGAACACGCGCATTATCGTCTCAGCGGTCTTTGCAGGCCCGGTGCCGAACCTGCTCGGGTATTAGCCGGGAGGTTTTCTCCATTTACGGGGACGGCTCCGAGGGCAAGACCACACAGCTGCAGCACAAACTCTTTCTATGACAGGCCATATCTGGTGGGCCCACCGCGCTCGGCTGGCGAAAAGACGTGGGCGCAGCGCATGGCGGATGCCAATAGGTAGCTGAAAGCGTGCATGGAAGTGCGCATGCTCGTCGTGCTGGCGGATGCGAGCAAAGGCCTCGGTATGTTCGATGTGTTGAAGGGTTTTTGAGGATGCTGCTGCCCTCTCCGATGCGCTCAAGGCCCGTGTAGCCAAATACCACGCCCCCCCCTCACCGCCTTTCTGCATGCACTGTGCGCGCCTGGCGAAATGCTCAGGTGGTCGGTGATCGTTCGCCGCACGGTAGAACAGTTCATCAGCCAAAACCTGCCCGCTTCGGCCACTGGACAAGCCCAGCGCGCCGCCCTTCGCTTCGGCCTCGCGGCAGCGGCCGGAGAATTGGCGACTGCCTTCGGAGTGACCGATTGGCCCGACGGCACGGCCACGACCGCCGCAAGGGTGTGCCTGCATGCATGGCTGGCAGAGCGCGGCGGCGGCGGTAACTTCGAGGGTGATGCGATCTTGGCTCGACTGCGCCAGGTCATCGAGCGGTTTGGAGAAAGCCGCTTTACCCGCTGGGAGTCCGCCGCCGCCAAGATCGATGAGCACGGCCCACGCACGATTGATCGGCTGGGCTTTCGCAAGACGATGGAACACGGCATGGGCGACGCCCTGCACACCACCAACACCTACTACGTGCTGCCTGAAGCCTGGAGGGCCGAGATCTTCAAGGGCATGAATATCAGTGCGGTGAACAAGGAGTTGCTGCAACGCGGCGTGCTTGAGCCGGGAAGCGACGGCAAGGCGTACAGCTTAATTCGCTTGCCCGGGTTAGGACCTCAACGCTGCTACGTGGTGAAGACCGTTCCAGGAACGGATGAAGGCGAGGCCAGGGCCGCCTGACGGCATGCCTGCTGATCGAGGTAGCGCCGGCTCATTCCCGGCCTCGCCAGCCGTTCGACAACCATCCCTATTAACTGCAGTACCCAGAGACAATACAGATGAACACTATCCAAGAATTGAAAGACCACCGCGACCAACTGACCCTCGAAGTGGAGAGCATTCAGGGTGACCTGGCTCCCTTCGAAGAGGCGCTGGAAAGCCCGGAGGTTATCCAGCAGAGCCGTCAACGAGCCGTGCAGGATGAAATCAACGATCACAAAAGACGCATCGACTCGCGAAATCTGGAGATCAGCAACCTGAATCAAAAGATTCTTCGCCTTGAGAGATTGGCAAACCGTGAGAACTTGGCTGCGGGATATCTCAGCGATATGGCGAACTGGAAAGCCGACGAAATGGAACTCAACGAAAAGCGCAGCAGCATCGAGACCCGGTTGCAGCAGGTCCGCCAGAGCGATCAGGAAGACATGGCAAAAGCTCGACAAGCTGAAACGGACGCGGCCACCGCTTATGCACAGGCTGTCGCCTGGGGCGATGTAGAGGGCGAAAAAGCGGCTAACGCAGAAGCTCAAAAGGCAGCAAAAAACCTCACGGCTGCGGTTGAGCATCACCGCCGCCAACAACTGCTTATCACCGCACTGGAGCAAGAACTGTTGACGATTGATATGCACATCACGGAGGCACAAAACGAATACGCCAAGATTGAGCAAAATGCAGCACATTTGGCAAACACGGTGCTGGAAGAAAAGTGGAACGAAGCCGCGAAAGCGTTACTGGATGTAGGCGGAAAATTGTGGGCGGCTCGAAGCCTAATTGACAGAGATCCGACAGCATTGATGAAACTGGATATTCCAGAGCTGGGTGAAAACTTCGGGAGCTGGACGTGTAGAGAACTTATAAGCCGGTCGTCTCAACACAGCCTAGCAGACTTGCTGGGCGCCCAATAAAAAACCTATCTCGGCACCGTCGCGAAACTAGACGGTGCCGAACACCAAAAATTTCCCAATATGGGAGACGAGGCGACAATCCAAAAATATAACCTCAATCAATTTACAATGCGAAACTATAGTTTACGCAATATTTTTCCGTCACCCGCAGGAAAAGAGCGCATCGTATATGGAGTATCACCTAACGCGCCAATAAGCACATCTTCATCCTCTGAAGTTGCAAGTATGATTTGTCCACGCATAGCACACGCTGCGGCAGACTCTTTAAGTAGCTCAGTGAAGCTTACTTTTTTAGCCTCTTGCTGCCTGGGCTCGTCAAATATCAAAACCTGAGGATGGTTAGTCTCATAATCTTCAGACAACTTGAAAAGACCAATTAGATAACTCCAAATTATCCGAATACCATCGCTGGCAGAGGTATCAAACCCTAAGTCAAATCCCTCGCGAGTGGGCAGATAAGTCTCTTCTGATATCTGTATTAAATCTGGTTTAAAGCTTGAAAATCCAAAATTTTTCAATAATTTTACTACATGACCGCGCAGTTCAAATAGCTTTTCAGAGTCGAGCACAGATAGAATATTTTGCGGCAACTTTCTTCGTGACTCTATAAGTCTTTTATATTCCTTCACATGCTTATCCAATTCTAGCCTAGCTTGAAGAATAGCCAGTATTCCATCAGAGTAGGACCGAATTAAATTTTCTAAATTAATCTTTTTACGCAAATTTTCTTCCATGAGCACGCCATCTGGCGAAATCACCGTCTTTTGAAGCCTGATCATCTCTTCAAATAAAGAGGATATTTCGACATTTAATTTACCCAACTCAGTTTCTTTAAGTCGCTTTTCTGTTTGAAGTCCGGCTCGAATGCTCTCGACCAACTTACTCTGTTCTTTTATATAATTCAAACTCTCATCAAGAGACATTATAGAAGAGGAGTCTTCAAGATTGACTAGATTATCTGATATTCCCTGCGAGCAGGTTGGGCAAGTTGCACCTCCTAACGAGGAGTCTTTTACAATATCAAGTTTACCAATTTTTTTGAGGTCTTCGTATTTCCGCTGGTCCTCCTTGAGCCTAGTAACGCGAACTGTTGCAGACTGTATCTGCTGAGCAGAATAACTAATATCTTCCTCAATAGAGTTAGCACTATATGTGAGCGCCCTAGCTTTAGTTTTGCGCGACTCAATCTCCTCTACAACCTTAAGATCGTTGACCTGCTCATTGTTCTTCTCCTGCATTTCTTTCAAAAATATATCAAGCGCTGCTTCTGTTTCGCTTTTCAGGAATTGTATTGATCTCCACTGATCCTTACTTTTTACTGCGATGTCTATCTTGTAAGGATCAAAACTAACCTCCGGCGTATCTGGAATTCCTGTTACTTCCCCAGAAATTCTCGCTGCGGCAAGAGATAAGTTTTTCTTACATATTTTCCAAGAGTAAGAAACATCATCAATTGATGTCTTTATGAAATGTTTCTTTTTCACAATTGAATTAGTTTCGAGAGCCAATAAAAACTCTATGGAGCGGCGCTTTGCTTCTTTTATTTTAAAAAACAGGGGTGTTGTTGCCTGAATTGAACTCCAACCCTTTTTTTGCTCTACAAACCACGTAGGGAAAAAAACTGCCGGGTATAGTGGTGCTTCTCGGCCTTCAATTGTTGGTACAGTTGGCAGCTCCCAACCAATGAACCGACTTAGCCAATAGTAAAATCCAAGTGTCCTAGTAGTATCGCCTTCTCTGTGTAAAAATAATTTTTGAGGAGTTTCTGTCGAAAAATTATCTATACCTGTTGAATAAACCTGGATAAAACTTTCATCCGAAGCACCCAAAATTTGTCGCTTTATCGTGGCCACTTTATCTTGACCATTACCTATTTCCAAAAGAACTAAAGACGATATAACAGGCATTTCTATACCATTTTCATCCTCTATTTCTTTCGTCAAAGAGGGAGGAAACGGAAGTTTTACATCTGCAAGACCTAAAGCCTTCTCCATACCTAATGCATATGCGATGGCGTTCATACACGTCGACTTACCGTGAGTATTTTCAACTCTTAGAATGAACAGCCCTCTCTCAAAGGGTATATCAACCCCATAATCACCAACAGCAGTCTTCGCTATGATTTTAAGTCTTCTAATCTCTAGCATATGCTTAATTCGCCTTGAATATACGCTCAACAGCTGCTTCTGATAGATACTTCTTAGCAGCTTTTAGGATCTCTTTCTCTTTACCCATTATCTCAGGGTCGGAAAAAATTTGTGAAAACAACTCCTCACCAGTTGCTGTGAGAGATATTTTCCCTGCAGACTTACATATATAGCCAGAGGCAGCAGTCAAATCGATTGCTCTATCCACTGTAGGATCCAATCGAATATGCGGAGCAAAAAGGGTTTGCGACTTAGACCAATCTAACAGCTCTTCAAGATGCTCTGAAGATTTAGTCAACCAATTGGCCGTATGAATCTTTTTCAAAGAACAACGATTTTCTCGACCTGTTATTCCCATAATCAGAATGACAAGCGAACATTTCCACAACGGCCTTGTTTCACAAGGAGTAAATGTTTTTCTTTGATTAAAAGAAAACGGGCTATTTAGAAGCTCTTCTAAGTTCATCAGAAATCCAGTGGACAGCGAATAAGCCAATCAGAAACAACTCCCCACTTTATCAACTCAATATCTGTACGCTTCAAGGTACTGACCTCTCTCGCAAGATCATCCTCAAGCTTTTGGAGTTCTTCTTTTATAACATCATTAGGAAGAAGATCGGGGGACGTAAGATATCTGGACTCTAGATAGCTTTGGCGATTCTGAACAGATCGCACGACAACCTCATATATATCAGCCCAGTCTTGTAGCAGTCTTGATAGTAGATTCTGATAATCCAGGTACTTATGAACTAGAGAGCTCTTTGTTTGCTGCCGCCTTTCTTCGTCTCCAATTATCTTTGGAAGTTTTCTGTCTAGGTTATCAAGAAAAGTAAGATTGTTATCAATCCACCCTTCAACACTTTGAGTAGTATTTCTTTCGAAATCTATATTTAACTGATAAATCTGCTTGTGTAGATGTGCAGCCTCAATCTTGTAATCATCTTCAGTATGTATAAGTATTTCAAAGTCACTAGCAACAAAGTTTAGCCCTTGATCTCGAACCTCCAAGGATTTTTGAGCACAAAAGCTAGTTACGTCTGCAGACTTATGCGCAGATGTTGCTAGTATCCAGCGGCATACTTTCGTAGAGCCGAACAGTGCCTCTAGCTTCGTTTTATTAGTTGAGAGCTTTTTTATATCACGATTTATTTTTGCCTTTTGGGCTGCCACTAGCTTAGCAACGTCTGATGTTTGCTCTGGGAGATAGCACTGAAAGGCGTGTCCAAGAAGAGTATAGCACTCAATACCATAGTCCCCGCCCTGCCCGTCGGGGACATCACGATAGTTAGCGGGCAAATAATGAAGCTTAATAATATCTTTAAAATAGCGCTCAAATGCTTTTGGATCAGTATGCTTATTATTAATCATTCTTGCCCCCCCAAAACAACCCAATAGCAATCTAAAATATTTTTACCAACATTATATCTCTATTTTACAAAAGCACGTTCAATCGCGCTGACTACGACTATATAGCTCAGCGACCCATGGCGAGTGATGATTCTCCCTGTATACAAGACATAGTTCCTTTCGAGGCCGAGTTACTCCGACATAAAATAGCCGCCGCGCTTCTCGTAGGCTTCGCGCACTTTGCTTATCGCGCGCACTAGGAATATCCGTATCGTTAATGCCAAATAGTATCACCGCATCAAACTCTCGTCCTTTAGCGCTATGCAGTGTGCTCAGCGTAATCCGACCCGTTCCTTCTAGTCGACCACAGAATACATTCAGATCAATATCTTTGCTTTCTGCTGGATTAGTCCGCATTAACAGTTCAAAACAAACGTCCCATTCCTGATGAGAGTTTCGAGCAACTGCTTTCCACGGCTTAATCAGGTCGTTGTTCAGCCTAGCCAGCCAAGTGTTAGCAGTTTCCCCACCATCAATACTGCTGCGTAGAAAAGCTATCAACTGTAAGGAAAGGGCCTGTTCTTCCGCTGCGCTATAGCGTCCGCCATATACAATACGAAGCGCCTGCCGAAGCAGTCGCGAGTATGCAGGATCCGCTTTAGCCCAGCCCCCAGTTACCCAACTAGCACAATCCTCTAGGAAACGAGCCAGAGGGGAATTACGCTTAATAAGGGCATTACTATCAGTACGTACAAATGCTAAATCGCAATCCCCCAGTGCTTCCGCGACTTTGTCACCTAACCAGGCAGCACGATATAGTATGGCAATCTGATCAAAAGTAATCCCACTATTATATAAGGCCGGTACAATGACAGCTGCAATATACTGGGCCTGCGCAGAGTGATCCCCTTTTACAGCATAAAAGTTGAGATTTCCGTCGGGTGCGCCATCTATACCGCGATAGTCACGCTCCTCCCCGAGCGCGCCGAGGGATGCACGAATAATTTTTGAACCTGACCGGTAATTAAATCGCAAACGAATCGTTCTGACGTCGGCTCTTTGGGTCAAGCTTTGAAGCAGTTCAGGATTTGCACCAGTGAACCCGTAAATTGATTGATCACCATCCCCTACAGCGAACAATCTGATGCCGCCTTCGAAACAAAGTAGAAGAACTAATTCATGAAGCGCATGGCCTAGATCCTGATACTCATCAACAAAAAGCACAGGAAATCGTGCCCGTAGAGCGTCCCGAATCCATTGATGATCTTTTATAACCCTGAAAGCAATGAGAGGCATATCATCAAAGTCTATCAAGCCTCCCCCGCGCAGTACGGCTTCATATGCTTCAATAAAGTTGGCGAGTTCTGGGTTTACCCCCCGCCAACACGGAAGGCTCCGATCAACATCCCGTCTTCGCTTTTCCTCAGCGAAGCGCCAGCGAACGTGAGGGTCGTCTTCGTCGTTAAATACCATTTTATGGGCAACCTCGACTGCTGCTCGAGTTTGCTGATAAGTTGCGACACCAAAATTTTGGGGCAGAAGCCCATCGATACAACGTGCGTAAGGAGAGATAACCTGTGTCAGAGCAAAGCTATGGACCGTGCCAATAAAGTTACGGTCAGCGCTCCTAATCCCGAATTTTGCAAGACGCGTTTCTAGCTCTGCCGCGCACTCGTTGTTATAGGTAATACAAGCGACGCCACGAGGGTCTATGACATCATCCATCAACGCTCGTGCCATAGCTGTCGTCAGCGTTTTGGTCTTACCGCTGCCTGGACCGGCCAAAACAACACAATGTCCTAGCTCACGAGCCGCATCCCATTGCTCCTGGTTGCGTGCTAGCTCTGTCAGCGCTCTCGTCAGCGCGAGATGATTAGACACGGGACGCCACATATTCAATAGCAGAAGCGATGTAGGCTGGAGGCTTGAACCCAGGCAACCTCTTCTTCAGTTTCGCGCTAAGACGGCCTTTGCCAATGTCCGCGATCATTGCCAGGAGCTGACCGGCGTCAACGGGAGTACCTGTGCGCCAAGCCTTGATTCGAGCCGTACGAACAGAGCCAAAGCCTTGCTCATCAAGAATATCAAGTAGCGCATCAAGTAGAGGGGCCGTCTGAGCAATGGCGACCTCAAAGGTCTGATCATTCAGAAAAATGCCGCACGTCTCCCAAACTGGACTGAAAGCCTGGACATCTAAGTTCTCCCACTGTGCACGCTCTGCGGGTGTTAGAGATGCTCCACCCTGCGTCATACGGTGCGCATCGAAGATTCCAAATGTTCGCTCTATGCCGAGCGGCGGCTTTGTACCATCCAACGGATCCCAATCCGTTACCACCGCGTAGGGCAGCCCTAAACTAGCGACGAGCTTAACGTACGGAGTGAAATTGGTACCCGCAACGTTGCAAAGCGTAATTCCCAATTGGTCCAGGTTTCGTCCCAAGGAGTCCGCAAAGCCAGGCAGCAGAGCTTCCTCTGCGTCTCCCTCGACAAAAATCACTCCTCTCGAAAAAAGCAGCTCTGAACGCGTTGAGGTTAGATAGCGTTCAATATCGTCTATTTCCTCAGGTGTAACAGGAAGCTCGGCAAGCGAAAAGGCCTTAGTCGAGCCGTCTACACCTCTCAAGTTCACGATCGAACGCAATGGAGCAACTGCGGCAAGAGTTGGTGAATGACTGGTAACGATTAACGCTTGGGCAGGGTCGCCATGTTGAAAAAGCTTATTGAATACAGCTCGTTGAAGCTGAGGATGAAGGTGAGCTTCGGGCTCCTCTATACAGAGCAACGAGTAATTACGCTCGTTCTTCGCCCGCCTCCATGCAAACTCAGCGAGTTTCAACGTTATGAGCGCGACGTTTGCCGAGCCAAGACTTGCCTCCGCAATGCTCCGCTTCCCTTCATCGATAAACAATCCTATCGAACGAAACAGTCTCAATGGGTCCGTAGGTGCAAAACGCAGTCTTGCACCAAGCTCGTGTGAGCTGCCCGCGAGGCTGAGGATGCCGGAGCGAAGAAGCGCCTCAAGTGCCTTTACCGATGGGAAATTTTCCATCTTCTTATTTGCGACCTCAAGGTCAGCCGCCACGCCATCCAGCTCGGCTCTACCGATTGAAGCAACGGCATCTTCGAGCAATGGGCGGAGAGGAGAGTTGCGCCACGATGCAAGCTGGCCCTCCGCATCACGCAACGCATCAAGCATATCCAACGCTATCCGGCGGCGTACACGGCTGGATACAGCCCGGTCTTCATCTCCGCCACCATAGACAATGAACTCACAATCCTCGCCAGTTTTGACAGCACCAACTACTTCTGACTTTTTGCGAAACACATAACTTAACCGTGCTACCGATGGATTCTCTGCCACTCGAAAATCCGTCAGTAACGCTATGAGGGCATTGTCACCATCAAAATCAGAGAAATCGAGATGTACTTCAATTTGCGGGTTCTGGGAAAAGTCACATCCATCCCAAAAATCTGAAAGCTTTAACTGACGCGCAGAGTCGGGAAGGGTTGGGTCGAGGATTAATCGAATGGCGAAGAGCAAATTACTCTTACCAACCCTGTTTTCACCCAGCAGCACTACGTTGCCCGCAAGCGGGATATCAATTTTCGAAAAATTACGGAAGTTATTAATGGTCAGCTTAGCTAGGCGCATGTAGTTCCCTCTCTCATGCGATTTCTGTTCCTGCATCTACGGGAATTGGACCCAGTAGCGAAGGACGGAATCATTGCCGCAACGGTAGTCCATATGCAACAGAGAAGCGAGTGGCAGGAGGCCACTAAAAAAAAATCCGAAAATCATCAAAGAGATAGACACAAATTTCGATCCAAAACGGCAACCTGCGTTCTGACCCTATCAGCCTAGGTTGGCGGTGGCTGCTCATTTTAGCGAGCGTATTAGCGAGCCCGGTACCGCCATGGATGTAACATTCATGCATTTTGTAACACGGGTAATTTACAAATACGCCGTCTGATGTAACAAGGATAAATATATATAAATCAATAGGTTAGAGTCTTAGCAACACACGTAACACACGTAACACACGTAACATCGTTTGGAATCGGGATCCCCCTAGGCCCCTTTGTAAAACGCCCTTCAGCGGCCCACCCATGGTTGTGTCCCTTTCCACTCAAGCGGAGCAAGATCGCTAAGTTGTTCTGCCACGTCAGAGCGGCATGCAAAGTCTTCGGGGCGTCATCATGATACTGATGCACGCGTCTAGCATGTCGGTCTTGGCGGCAGGAAGCATCTAATAGGGCGCCGATGGCACCATTGGTTTGCGCGAACGCTGGGCCTGTACGAACGGCGTTCCGCCAATCGGTTGGGCGTGTGCGATGTGACGGCCTAGTGTGATGGTCAGGCATGACGTGCTGGAGGCCACGGAATACGTGACCTGTAGCGGCGCGCGTCAATAGGGTGCGCCGAAAGTCGCCGGGGACCCTGGCGGCTTTCGAGGGACAGGGGCATAGAACCCGCGCGTTCGTGTTAGCGGCTGGATGTTTTAAGTTGGTTGACAGGTTGACGTGGTTGACACCCATCACCATGGTTGACGCCATGCAGGTGTTCACTATCAGCAACAGATACAGCCACCTTTACCGATGCTGTAACGATGGCCCTTTTTCTTCAACATCCTTTCAATTTCAACGATTGAAATTTCAGTAACTTCCCACGCCTCCCACTAACTCGATCCCGCGGGTTTCATGCCCCGTACCAGAGCTAAAACCTCAGGGTCCCCGGCGACTTCTAGCATCCCAGAACCGCTTTAGTTATCGTCGCAGCCCTCCATAGGTTCAAGGATGAGAGACATGTTCTGGAAACGCGATAGAACGGTTCGGGTAGAACTCACCACCCCGATCAACATAGTGCAGCCGCTAGCGGGACCATCTCCCCTCGACAAGGTCAGCACCATGCCTATCCAGGCGAAAAGGATCGATGCCGATCTGGTGTTTAAATTCGGGACGCTCCTAATCGTGGTGTCGCAGGCAATTCTGATCGTCTGGGGTTACCTAGAGCTTGCGGCGTACTACGAGCAATTTGGTATAGGAACGAGCGAGCTTGAGCTTGGCACTCCTACGCTGCTGGTGTACGGCTACAGCTACACGTTCTCCGAGCTCATGGGCACTGTAGATAAGGTCCCAGTGCTCGGTGCGTATATCCCAGGGGCTGTATTTATTTGCATGGGTGCGGCGGTCACATTTCTCTTCTTTGCGATGCACGACGCCAGATCATTTGGGGGCATGGTCCAGAGAAGCGTGCTAGTAGGGCTGGTGCTGATGATGATATTCATCGCTCCGACGGCAGCCGTTCGGAACGGAATCGAACGAGCAGGAAAAAATTACGAGGTAGAAACCGGGGTGCAGGCAAGCTACGGACTCTCAAGAGAGCACACCATTGTCACAGATCAGAAAGAGACGCTTACCGGTCGGCTGATCGTGGCCGATACAAAATCGACCTACCTCCAAATCAAAGATACCGTCTACAAAATCGACAATGCCTCAAACCGCGTGGTGAGAAAAACGTTGCTCAAGCCTGAACTTAAAACACCTTCTAAAAAGTCTAATGGGGATGCTGGTCCGAGCGCCCCTAAACCCGCCTAGAAAACGGCCTCTTGTATGCCTATGTGTATGCCTAACCAATTCGCACCCAGCAAGACCCAGTATCCACGGCACTTTCCCTACCCAGTTCAAACGACGCCGGGCCACCACATACATGAAAAAGCCCCAGCGCCGAAAGCGCTGGGGCTTTTTTGTGGGTGTTGATTCAGTGCTTCTGCAACGCCTCCAATCGCGCCGGTAGGTCTTCCTCGGGGAAACGCTCATGCAGCGCCAGCAGCTGCTCGTCCGCCGCCCTGCTTTCTCCCGCCGCGCGCAACCGCACGATTTCACGCAAGCCCTGCTCCAACGATGGCAGCGCCACCGGCGCACGCTTGCTCAGTTGTTTGGCGGCCGGGGCATCTGCCAAAGAGCCGGCGATTTCAGCTTGGGGCGGTGGGGCGACGGCCAATCGGGCCATGGGGGCAGGTGCAGGCGCCGAGAACGCTGGTGGCGCCGGGCGTGCAGTGTCCTGTTGAAGCCCGGAAAAGGTCGCGGTGGATATCTCGGGCTGCGGCACCGGCGAGCGCATCACCACGCCGATCATCAGCGCGAGGCCTGCGACGGTAGCGAATGCCATCTGCCAGCGCGGGCGTTGGCAGGCTTGCAGCCAGCGTTGCCACAGGTTTGGCTGCGGCGCCGGCGCTTCGCGGCGGGCGGTGGCGAGGATGAAGGCGTCGAGGGACGCAGGCGGTTCGCCCGTGGTGTGTTGACGAAAATGCTGGATCAGCTCGTCGTCAGGCATTTGTCGTGAGTCGGTCATGCGGGTATCTCCTCGGCCAGCAGGCGGCGCAGTTTCTGCTGGGCGTAACGCAGGCGGCTTTTTACGGTTTCCAGCGGGGCGCCGGTGAGGGCGGCGATTTGCGGCACCTCAAGGTCGCCGTGCAGGCGCAGCAGGAAGACTTCGCGCTGGTCTTCGGGCAACGCCTGCAGCGCGGCGTCGAGGCGCGCCTGGTCGCGGCTCAGGCTCAGTTGCTGCTCGGGCCCGGCGCTGTCGTCGGGCTGGGCATGCAGTTGCTCGTCGTAGCTGTCGTGCAGGGGGTTGTGAATCCCGTGCTTGCGCCAGTAATCGATCAGTCGATTGCGGGCAATCTGGAACAGCCACGTACGAAAACTCGCCCTCCCCTGTGGCTGCGTGTTGCTGCGGATCAGGCTGAGCCAGGTCTCCTGGTAGATTTCCTCGGCCAGTTCGGCCTTGTTGCTCAGGGACACCAAAAACCGATACAGGCCTTGGCGGTGCCGCGCGTACAAGGCTTCGAACGCGGCACCATCGCCGGTTCGGTAGCGGGCCAGCAGCGATTCGTCGCTGGGCAGGTCGTTTGGAGCGGGCATATCGATGGCTAACTCCCTTTATTCAATGTTTGGCCGGGGCTTTGAGGCTCTGGGCCAATTCCACCAGTTGTACAAACTCGTTACGCAACCCGAACGGGTCATCCCCGCGCGCCGAGCGGGCCAGTGCGGCGGTGTCCGGCAAACTCATGCTGCCAGTGTAGCGGCCATCGCCCTTGAGCTGTTGGGCGAAGGCCGCCACGGCCGCCGAGAAGCGCAGGTCGTCGCTGGCCGCAGTGGACGCGTTGACGATCGGGCGTTCGATCAGCCGGCTGTCACCGCCTGCCGCCGGCTTGTAGCGCACCCGCAGCAGCGCCAGCTCGCCGGTGTTGTGCGCCACCTCAGGCGCTGACGTGTAGCGCAGCGGCTCCAACCAGCCTTTCTCACCCTTCGGCACAATTTCATACAGCGCGGTGACGGTATGCCCTGCACCGATTTCGCCGGCGTCAACCTTGTCGTTGTTGAAATCCTCACGCTTGAGCGCACGGTTTTCATAGCCCAGCAGGCGATACTCGCTGACGCGCGCCGGGTTGAATTCGACCTGCAGCTTCACATCCCGCGCCACCACCGCCAGGGTCGAGCTGAGTTGCTCGACCAGCACCTTGCGCGCTTCGCGCAGGGTGTCGATGTAGGCGTAGTTGCCGTCGCCGGCATCGGCCAACTGTTCCATCAGGTGTTCGTTATAGTTATCCACGCCAAAGCCGAGGGTGGTGAGGGAGACGCCACTTTTGCGCTGGTCTGCGGCCATTTGCTTGAGGCTGTCGAAGTCGCTGACGCCGACGTTGAAATCACCGTCGGTGGCCAACAGAATGCGATTGATGCCCTTGTCGATAAACCCTTCGCGGGCCATCTGGTAAGCCAGTTCGATGCCGGACGCACCCGCCGTGGCACCGCCGGCAGTGAGTTGGTCGATGGCGTTGCGGATCTTGGCCTTGTCTCGCCCGGAGGTGGGCTTGAGCACTACGCGGGACTCACCGGCATAGACCACCAGCGACACCCGGTCCTGGTCGCGCAACTGATCCACCAGCAACTTCAGGGTGCTTTTGACCAGGGGCAGACCCTCGCGGCGGTCCATGGAGCCGGACACATCCACCAGGAACACCAGGTTGGCCGGGGCCAGGTCCGCCACGGCGCGGTCGGAGGCCTTGATGCCGATGCGCAGCAATTGGGTGTGCGGGTTCCACGGCGTGGTGGCGACTTCAGTGGTGACACCAAAGGGCGAGCCATCGGTAGGCAACGCGTAGTTGTAGGGGAAGTAGTTGACCATTTCCTCCAGTCGCACAGCGCCTTCGGGCGGCAGGCTGCCTTGGTTGAGGAAACGTCTTACGTTGGCATAGCTGCCTGTGTCGACATCGACGCTGAAGGTGGACACCGGCGTTTCGGCCACGCGGTGCACGGGGTTATCCGGCAAGTTCTGGTATTGCTCGCGGGGCTCACTGCGGTAGGCCATCGCTGCCGAATCCTGCATCACCAGGCGCGTGGTCATGGGGGCGGGCAACGGTATGCGCTGGCTCACGGCGCCCTGCACGGCGGTACTTTTCAACTCGGCGACCGGCGCAACGTTGGCCGGCTTGGCCACATCATGCGAGGCAGACAGCCCGCAGCCAGCCAGCGCCACCAACAAGGTCACGGCAAAGCCCTGGGCAGCAGGACGCAGGAAGAGCGGGGAGTAGGACATGGGTCTGAACCTCGTGAATGAATGATCCGTTCACAAGGTCAGACGCAAGCTTCAGGTGGTTCGGGTTAAGCCGTGTCTACTCAATCGACCCGCACCTCAATGGCACGGGCGATCGGCTGCCAATGTCGACTCCATCGCCATCGGGATGCCCTGGTTCGGTGCCAGCAACTCGTAGACAAAGAAGGGGCAGCGCACACCCATCTTGCCCTCGGTATCCGAGCCATACACCATGCCGACGTAAGCCTCGTACTGGCGGCCCTTTTCAAAGGTGTACACCCGCGAAAGCGCCGGGCACTTGCTGTAGGTGCTGCCGTAGCTGCCCACCGCCAACTCCTCGCGCACCATCAGAAACGGCTTACCCGCCGGCACCTGGTATTCGGCCACGATCTCGGTGTACATCCCTTCGGCCATGCTGGTCACACCGAGGTATTCGGCCATCTTCGGCAGCACGCGCGGGGGCATGCCCAACTTTGGCGGCACCAAGGGTGATTGCGGGTAATTGACGCTTGGCTTGACCACGTCATAAAAACGCCCGGCCTTGGCCAAGCCTTGCTCATTGCCGACGCAGCCGGTGTACGCGCCGCCCCGCACTTCGCCATTGGTGATCACACGCAACTTGGCCGTGTCGGTACCGGCGGGCGGTGCAACATAGGGCACCCAGGGTTGGTGGTTGCAGGCAGACAACAGCAACAGCGTGCTGCACAGGGCGAGAGGTTTCAGGTCCATTGAGCGGGTTTCCATGCAACGAATGCGAGGGGAATGTCAGGTAACGGGCGCGACTTTACTCCTGTGCCCCGCCGCTCGCAAAGCCGCCCGAAGGCCTTTTGGCGAAATAAAAAATGGAGGCTCAAGTTATCCCCGGATGGGTCGAGACACTGACTTGGTTCGTTCACTTATAGGGATATTGCGTGCTTAAACTTCTCCTCCGGGCCGCGGCCGTGATCGCGACGCTGTCGATGACCGGCTGCGTCTCCTACACCGTCACCGGCCCTATCGGCGCCCCGCTCCACCCGGCAGCGGCCAGCAGCCCGCGCAGCGCGCAAATCGCCGATGTGGCGGTAAGTGACGCCGACGTCAACGAGGCCAACAAGACGGCGATCAGCCGCTCCCTGACGGCCCAGCTCAACCAGTACGTGCGCACGGCGGGTTACTTCAAGCAAGTCACCGAGTACCCCGTGCGCCTCGAAGAAAACGACGTCGTGCTCAAGTTCAACATGACCTCCCTCAAGGGCCATCGCAGCCCGCACCCGGCCTACGTGCCCGGCGCGCTGCTGACGCTGACGATCTGGATCTGGGTCAACGGCCCGATCTATGTCGACAGCTTCGACGTCGCCGGCGACCTGGTGATCGTCGACCGCAACGGCAAGGAATTGGCTGCGGCCAAGGAATCGATCAAGTTCGAGCACAACGTCGGCCTCTACAGCGGCGAGTATTGGGCACCGTCCATGGGCGCCCAGCAATTGAGCAAACTGGTCGCGCAACTGCTCGACACGGCCACCGCCAAACTGGCCAAGCCATAACTTCAAGGAGCACTGCATGAAAGGATTGATCAAACACTGCCTGGTACTCGCTGCCGTCCTGTTGACGGGCTGCGTGTCGTACTCGCAACACGAACTGCCAGCCGTGCAGACCTGGCCGCCGACCGCCAATGCGCCGGAGCAAAAACCTACGGTGTACGTGCGCACCACCGCGCAGAACCACGTCAACGGCGGCCCGGGCAATGCGGCGGCGGGTGCACCGGCGGCGCTGTGGGAAAAGACTGTGGCGGATACGTTTCGCCAGTCCAACCGCTTCGCGCGGGTGAGCACCGACAAGGTCGACTCGGACATCTATGTGGATGCCACGCTGCACAACAATGAAGAATACAGCCCGGTGTCGGCGTTCATTACCGGCTTCACGTTCTGTGTCATCCCGACCACCGCGAAGAACATCTTCACCCTTGAAACGGTGTTCAAGGACAAGGATGGCAAGGAACTGGGTCGGGTCAAGAAGAGTGAATCGGTGCGCACCTGGGTGCATCTGGTGCTGATCGTGGGCCTGCCGTTCCAGAGCGATACACGCGAAGTGGTCGACGCATTGACGCGCAGCACGCTCGAGGAGGCGGTGCAGCGCAAGTTGCTGTAACACGCCTGGGATCAGGATGGGAGCTGCCGCGCTCCCACCTTGAATGCCCGCGTCAGGTATTGATTACCACTGTCTTGGCCAACATGTCGCCCAGGCGCCGACGCAGTCCCATCAATACAAACATACCGTCCAGCACACTGAGCAACAGCTTCGGCAGGTTGCGCAGGAACGACTGCACCACGGTGCAGTTCGTGGGGTACGGATAACCCACGACCGCCGTGCGGCACACGCGCTTGCCCAGGCTCTGGCCCTGGGGCAACGCATCGCAAAAGAGAAGGTACCCAATCGCCAATAAGGTCAGCGCGGAGCTGGCGTATTGGAAAAGCATCAGGCTAGTCGCCGTGTGGGCATACAGGGCGGCATAGCCGAGCGGCGTCTTCAACAACAGCAAGCCAAACGCCACGCCCATATCGATGAGGTAGCCCAGCAGCCGCTTGACCGGGCTGGCCAGGTTATCGCTGCCGGCCACCGACGCTGAGTCGCTCATCAGTCATTTATCCTTAAGGGGTTGAGGGCCGCACACGTTGTGCGCCTGGTTCTCGGCGATGTCTTCCATGTGCTTGCCGACGATGGGGTTGAGCACCAAAAGGCGTTCCGACTTGCCGGTGGGGCGGTAGGCCGGGCCCTGGGCATCGGTGTGCAGCGTGAAGCCGCTGGCGGCCAATGCCTTGACCAATTGCGTGCGCTTGAGCACGTCGCCATTGCCACGGAAGTCGCTGACGGTAAGGAACACGATACGGTCTTGCTGCAGCAGCCAGATCGGCCGATCACTGGTCTCGCTGTCGAAGATGTACGCACAGTCCACCGTGGCCACGGGAAAGCTGGCCTGACGCACATAGTGCCCGCCCGCATAGCCCACCAATGTGATCAGGCCCGGCTGCACCACGGCGATTGCATCCTCGGTCTGCTCGCCCTTCATCACGCCGTAGTTCGTGTACGCCCAACGCAACCTGGTGAACTCGGCGGGCGTCGCCGCAAGCTTCAGGTCAGCCGTGATCCGCGCCTGATCTTCGGCGCCGCGATAGGGAAGGCCCTGGCATCCGGCGAGGGCTGCCAGGCACAGGAGGATAAAAGCTCGGTAAATCATCTGACGTGTCCTTGTCCGTTAAATAACCATCAGCCACGGGAAGTGCCGTTGTCATAAATGTCCGCCAGGCTGCGCACCGTGGTCAGGTTGCCGGTCTGGACCACGATGGTCTTGGCGAACATATCCCCCAGGCGCGTGCGTGACTCCATGAAGATCCACACCCAATCGATCACCACCAGCACCCCGGCATTGCGGGTGAGCGACTGCGAAAGGGTACAGCCCTTGCGGGTCTTGCGGTCGACGGTGGCAATGCTCAACAGGCGCTTGCCGAGACTCTGGCCATTGGGCAATGCATCGGCCAACAGGACGTAGGCAAAGCCTGCAAAAAAGCCCGAGAGAATGCCACGCTGAGACGTTATCGCAGGCACATAGGCAGACACCGCGTCGGCGCCGGATTTGACGATGAAAAAGATCAGCACTGCGATGGCGCAATCAATGATACGAGCGGCCAGGCGGCGGCCGATGCTGGCCAGGATGGTCGCCCGTCCGGTGGTGTTCGGGACATTCATAGGGTGTTGCTCCAGCTTCAAGAAGGTATCAAGGGAATGTCGTGCCGATCCGCGTCCGGTCTTTGGAGGACCAGATACCGGTCACCTTGCCCACCACGTCTTCAACCGCGACCTGGCCCATGAAGCGGCTGTCATTGCTGTTGTGGCGGTTATCGCCCAGCAGGTAGACGTGCCCCGGCGCAACCTTGACCGGCGCGAGCGTCAGCGATTCCGGGCCTTTCACACGGTCGGCCTGGGCATGGAACAGCCCGAGGTTTTCGCCATTGTGGATCAGCTCGCCGTTGACGATTTCCAAGGTGTCCCCGGCGACGCCCGCCACGCGCTTGATCGCTTCGCTGCCATTCCAGCGGTACACCACGATGTCACCGACCTTGGGTGGCCCCGCACGCAGGTCGGACACGATGTAGTCGCCGATCGACACGGTGGGCGCCATCGAGGCTGTCGGTACGAAGTAGGTGTTGAAGCCCAGCAGCGGTGCACGCAGCACCGAGAGCAAGACCAGCGTGACCACCACCAGCACGCCCACATAGAGCACGTGGACACGTTTGCGCGGCACATTCAGCGGGCCGGTGTAGCGGCGCGCCAGCACCGCGGCGGTGACCGCCGAGGCAAGCTTGACGCTGATGATGAAGCCCAACAGGACATACAAACCGAGCGGCGTCGAGATCAGCCCGCACAGGCCCAGCAGCACGATGCCGATATACATCAGCGCCGCGACGCGGATGCCCCACTGGATGCGGTCGACATACACCAGGCCCCAGCCGGCCACCAGGCAGGACATCAGGAAGGCCTGCAGGGAAAGTTTTACGGGTTTCATTCATCGTCCTTGAAAAGGTAAAGGCGCCTAGCCGAACAACGGGCCGGAGTTTAACGCAGTGTCCGCCTGATACGCTCCGCTGCCCGTGGATAATCAGCGCACATTAAAGAACCAAAGCACCCACCCCGCGATGAATCCAACCCCGGCCACTTTCAGGTACAGCAGGCTGTTTTCCTTCACCAGTCCGATGACATCCTCGCCACCACTCAACCAGTACCCCGCCACCTGGAAGAACACACTCATGAACAGCAGCGCCAACGCAAAGGCACACGGCAGATAAATGGCGACCCACCAGGGTTCATTTCTTCTCATTGAGGTCTCTTTTCTTCATATAGTACTCGACGCTTTTGTTGAAAAGCCCGGAGGCCGTGGAGTCACCCAAATTACCCGCGATGGAAGGAATGGAGCTTGGCGGGGCGGGCTTTGTAATAGTCCATATTCCGGCCGGTACCCACTCGTACTGCTTGGACAAAGGGTTAAGGCCCTTCTCCAAGGGTAATTTGACCATGTTACCAATGCCGAACCCTACGGTTGCGCCCGCTTTACCTACCAAGGCCGCCATGAACGGATCATCGCCCTTCATTTCAGCCTGATAATAACTACCTGTTGCATTCCACGTGACCGTAGGGCTGTACCCTTTACCGGGGGTGATGGCCCCGACTATCCCAGAGCCAATCACGTCCGCCAGTGTCACCTTGCCATCCGTCACGTATTGGATACCGGCGCCAACACCGGCGGAAACGCCCACGGAGACTAACTGTTCTCGCCCTTTGGTCACTGCATTGGTGAGAATGGATTTACCGCCCATCAAAATGGCAGGCCACGTGAACGGATCGATGACAACCGACATCACGCGGTCTGAGTCGGTAATGTTTTCCTTCAGAAACTTGAGGTCCGCGCCATTCAGATAATTAACCAGCGCAATGGCCTCGGGGTTCTTCAACTTTTCACTCATGCGGAACTGTGAGGGATCGGCATCTCTGGCAACATTGGTACTTGCCTGGATTTCCTCTTCGCGCGGGACACACGTCCATCCCCCACCCGTACAGCGACCCGCCATTCTTTTACTGTTTTCATTACTGATATCGATGTATTTCTTTATCACCGGCGCGCAGTCTCCACCCCTGACGTTTTTACAGGCTGTCAGTTCTTTATCAAGCGCCCGGGCTTCTGTCTCGCTCAGCCAGTTATTTTCCACCGCATTACGTCCTGCTTGAGCGCCGGCGACAGCGCCGAACATGTCACCGCCCGCGAGACCTCCGCCCACACCCGCAGCCAAGCTCGACAGCGCGGAAACCGTTGCCTTTTGCGCCTGGGTCAAGTCAGCGGTCGCAGTGCCCGGATACAGCTGGCGGGCAATAAATTCGCCGGTTGCAGCACCGGCTGCCCCTGACAACGCCGAGTTACCCTGGGCTTGCGCCACCACCGCACCCAGCACTGCGTGAGCCATCAGGTTGGCGTAGGGGTCGCCTTCAGTCTGCTGCTTGATTTCATGGGCCAGGTACGGTGCCGCCGCACCCGCCAACGCACCGCCAACACTGCCACCCATGACCGCCTGCACCACGGCCGTCACGGCCTGGCTGGCCTTCTGGAAGCTGCTGCCGACACCATAATCCTTCTGGGCTTGCTGGCTGATCTGCGCCGGTGTCGGGTTAGCGATACCGTCCTCAATCAGCTTCTGCCGTGTGGCTTTATTGATGTCGCTGTTGGGGTCATTGGCGGCATTGATCCTGGCGGCGGCGATGGCGTCGCCGATCCCCTTGGTCAACTCCATCGAGCTTTTGATCAGGTCCATGCGTTCTTGCATGGCCTTCTGGTCAGGCTTGTCGAGGTGCTGGTTGGCATTGGCCGTGTCGCGGTTCAGGCCGATCAGGTCGCCCGCGCCTTCCGGGTTGCGCACCACGATCGTGCCTTCACTCACGGCACTGCGGGTGTGGCTGTGGTCCGAATCATTCAGCGCCATGCCATACAGCGCCCCGGGTGTGAGCGTACCGACACCGCCACCGTAGGAACCGGACACACTCATGCCCGCCGATTTGCTTTCGATCTCGCTCTTGTTCTTGATGTCGCTGACCAGCAGACGATCGGTGAGCAGTAAATTCCTGTCAGCCGTGGCTTCGCTGGCAATCACCGCGCCCTGCAGGGTGGTGTTCTTGGCCACGTCGATGGTGTAGCCGCCCTTGCCGGCAAAGAACCCGCTCTGGTCGGTCACCGCCTGGTAATCGCTGTTCATCTTCGACGCCGCCAGGTTCGCCGACGCCGCCACGGTGGAGCCGTAGCAGAACGGCGGGATACAGATGCTCGCCCCGAAGCCGGCGCTGTCCTGCTTGCTCTTGGAGGTCTCGGTGTCCTGTCGCGACAGGATGTTGAGGTTGCCGCCGATGTCGGCATCAATGCGATCAGCCCGTACCTGCGCACCCGCCAAGGTCGTGTCCTGGCCGCTGCGCAGCACCAGTGAACCGGTGTCCAGGGTGGTATTGACCTGCGTCACCGAGCCACCCGACCCCAGGTTCTTGGCGGTTTGTGCGCCGAGGTCGAGAGTGAAGCCGTTTTGCTCGCCAATGTTGAAGCTGGCGCCGATGGCCGTCCGGTTGCGCGAGCCATCGTTTTTACGCTCAGTGGTGTTCTGCGCGCTTTGCAGCAGGATGTTTTTTTTCGCCGACAACAGAGTGTTGCCCGCTTTCAATGAACTGCCGGTGATCAGCAGGTCGCCCAAGGTCTGCGGCGCGTCGCCCGCCGCGACAATCAGCAGGTTTTCACCCGCATTGAGACTGCTCTGATGAGCGGTTTGGGCTGTGTATTCACTGCTGCTTTTGGTCCGCGTGTTGGCCAGTTCAGTCCCAATCTTGATCAGCGAGCCGTTACCGGCGGAGCCGCCGGTCTTGTCCTTGAAACCGGTGCTTTGCTTATTGAGCTCGCCCGCCTGGTTATTGAGGTTGTAGACCGACAGCGCCGCCTGGGCGATTTTCACTGCCTTCAGACGCGGGTCGTCGGAGCTGCGCGCTGCCTCGGCGGCATCACGGATGCTTTTAGTGGTATCGACCACGGTGCCCGCGATCACACGGCCTACCGCCAGGCTCTTGGAACTGTCCTTGCTGGTCTGGCTGGCAGTTTCCATGCCGGCCGTAATGCTGACGTTCGCACCGGTGAGCGCCATGTTTTTGGTACTCACCAGATCACTGGCAATCACCGCCAGCTCACGCCCTGCAGTCAGCGACACATTGCCTGCACTTGAGCCAATCGTGCTGCCGGTCAGGGTCATTTCATTGGCGGTGCCGTTGTGCTTCGAGCTGTTGATGTAGAGTTTCTGGTTGCCGATGATGTCATCCAGGCCCAGCGTGTTGCCGGTCAACACACCGGTGAGGTCGCGGTTTTTTTCCTTGTGCATGTCGGTGCGGGCGAAGGTGTTCTGCGCCGCATCGATGGTCAGGTCGCGGCCGGCCTGCACGGCGAGGTCGCCGGTGCTGACCAGCGCGGAGCCGGTCACCACGGCATCGCGCTTGGCCGCGACGGTGACGGTTTCGCCGGAGACCATGCTGCCCATGGCGGTGGTGCGTTTTTCGTCGACCTTGTCCTCGACCTTGCTCGCCTTGAGCCCGCCCCAGCTGCTTTTGCTCTCTTTGCGTTCGTGGCGGGCGCTGTCCGAATTGCTCACCGCGAGGATGCTCACGTCCTGCCCGGCAACCAAGTGCGCCGCGCCTTTTTCGGCGGTGACGGCACTGCCGGCCAATAGCAGGTTTTCGCCGGCGACGACCGTGCTGTGAGTGCCAGCGCTGACGAGGCTGCCGACGTTGTTCACGGCGTCGGTTTCGTCGAGGCGGAATTTCTTGCCCTGGGAGGTTTTCTTGGTCTTGCTGTAGAAGCTGTAGTCCTGGTCTTCAGCGGTTTTAAGGCTGAGGTTTTTACCCGACACCAGGTAGGCCTCGCTGCCGGCATTGACCTGGCTCGCCACCAGTTGCAGGTCCTGCCCGGCGCTCAGGCTGGCGTCGCCACCGGCCTTGATCACGCTGGAGACTTGCTGGACGTGGTCCTCGATGCGCTTGACCTTTTTCGAGTTGAACGTCGAGTGCTGCTCATTGGCCGCTGCTCCCGCGTTGAAATCGCGGGTGGCGACCAGGTTGATATCGCGCGTGGCTTGCACCTGGCTGGCCACGATGCTGATGTCGCGCCCGGCGACCACGTGCAGGTCGCGACCGGCTTCCACCACGGAGCCTTGTTGCGCGATGGTCTTGTAGTTGGAGCGCGTGCCGATGGCGCCGCTGTCGAGGGTTTGCGAGGCGCTGATGTTGACGTCGCCCACGGCTTGTGCGGTGGTGTCCGCGCCGCTCTTGAGCACACCACCGACGTTGTTGAGGTTGGCCCCGGCCTGCAAGGTCAATGCGTTGGCTGACTCGATGCGCGCGGCGCTGTCGACGAAATCGCTGCGCTCGGTGCGATAGGCACTGGCGCTTTCGTGGGTGGTCACCGTGCGCTCGTTGAGCAGGTCGGCGCCGGCGGCGAGGTTGACGTCGTGCCCGGCAATGACACCGCCCGCGCGGTTGGTCAGGTTGTTGCCGCTGAGCAGGTCGAGACGCCCGCCGGCTTCCATCAAGCCGCTGTTGGTGAGGTTGCTGCCGACATTGGCCAGCAGGCTGCCGTTGGCGCGCAAGGTGCCGGCGTTATTGAGGTGGCTGCCGCTGATCAAGCTGACGTCGCTACCGGTAATCAATGCACCATTGGGCGCCAGGCGGTTGCTGGCCTGGGCCAGGTACAGCACCGGGACCAGCACTTGTTGCCCGGCGACGGTAGCGTTTTCCAGCCACACGATGTCGTGCGTCAGGGCCGCAACCTGTTCGGCGGTGAGGCTGACGCCCACCGACAGGCTGAGCGCGTCCTTGCTGCTGATGGCGTTGTCCATCAGGTGCTTGAACAGGTCGGCATCGCTGGTCTGGCCGTCGATGAAACGCTGGCCGGTGCGCGCAAGCACGGCCTGCTGGATCAGGCGCTGTTCGTAGAAGCCGTCGCCGAGGCGCCGTTGCGCGGTGTCGGGGTCGTAACCGAGCTTGCTGAGCATGTAGTCCGAGCTCATGAACTGGCGCATGTCGGTGAGCAGCGGGTTGGTTTCGATCAGGTATTTGTGCGGGTTGGCCGCGAACTGGCTGGTGGGCACACCGTTCACGCCATTGCCGTCATTGAGGTGGAACAAGCCGTTCTGCCCGGTGGGCAGGTCGAAGCCTGGCAGGCCCAACGGGTTGACTTGTTGCTGGGCGACGTCCGGAGGCAGCTGCGGGTTGAGGCTGACCTCGGTCGAGTAGCCCGGCGCATGGCTGTTGGCGCCGCTGCCGACGTAGGTGTAGCCGCCGCGCACGACTGTGTTGTCGATACCCGCCTGGGCCTGCACATTCACAGCGCCACCGGCCTGGATCACGGCCGCGTAGCTCTGGTCCACCGGTGCCAGTTCGGTGGTCTTGCGCAGGGGGAGCTTCTCCATCTGCATCGCGCCGATAAACGTCGCCAGCGACGCTTCCAGGCCGCCGAGGTTATTGGCGTCGTACCGAGTGCCGCCAATGGAATATTGGTCAGTGAAGTTCGCGGCGTAGCGGTACCAACCCTCTGGCTTGCGCTCGCGATCGGAGGTAAACACGCGGTCGTACTGGGTGTCGTGGGTCACCACACCGACGTTGGTCAATTGGTTGACTCGCACCGTCATATTGCCACCCGAAGCGATGCTACTGCTGCTGTTGAGCAGGTCGCCGCCGGTCAGCAGCATGTCGGCGCCCGAGGTAATGCTGGACGCCGCCGTCGCGTCGCTGACGATGATGCGATCGCGCTGGGTGATCTGGAACGGTCGGTTCTGCTTGCCACCGTCGCAGTCGCCACCGGTCACGCCCTCGACACAGGCGATAGGGGTGATGGAGGCGCTGTAGATGCCCGATTCGGTGGTCAGCACAGTACGGATGTTGTCGATCGTGCTGGCCGCCAGGACCAGGTTGCGCTCGCTTTCGATGGTGCCCGAGCTGTTGATGATGCTGGTGGCCAGCCCGCCCTGGCCGTCGCGGTCAACGCGCAGGTTGCCCATGGCGTAGATGCTGGCGCCGAGGTTTTTCAGGCGGTCGACCTTCAGGTTCATGTCGCCGCCGCTGAAGATCAACCCGTGGTCATTGAGCAGGTTGCCCACCGACAGGTCGAGGCTGCCCTGGCTGGCAACGGAGCCGCCCACCGTCCAGTCCTGGCCGCTGCCGACCAGGCTGCGGGTACCGAGCAATTGCCCGGTGGCGGTCTGATGCAGGTTGTCGACATTCACCGTCAGGCGCCCGGCCTGAATCGCGGTGCTGTTGGTCCAGTGGGTCTTGTCGAGGGTCAAGTCGCCCTGGGTCACCAGGCTGCCGCCGACGTCATCGAGGCTGATGCCACTGAGGTCGAGCACGCCGGTGCCGACGTGCAACACCTTGCCGCCGGTGTTTTGGAAGGTGCCGGCGGCGAGGCTCAATTGGTCGTTGGCGGTCTCCAGGCTGCCGCTGTTGTTCAGCAGGCCACCGATGGCGTAGCGGGTCTTGCCGGCGACGCCGAGGGCGCGCATTTGCCCGCTGTTGGTGAGGCTTGCGCTGTCGACATCCAGGGTCGTGGCGCTTTCGATCAAGCCACGGTTGACCAGCGCGCCGCGCAGGCTGACGTCGACCCGGTCGGCGGCGATCTCCCCGCCGTTATCCACATTCACGCCACTCAGGCGCACGCGGTCACGGGCGAACAGGTTGCCACTGCCGTTGTTGAAATCCGTGGCATCGATAAGCGCATCGCCGCCTTTGGCCGCGATGCGTCCGCCGTTGTTATCGAGGGTGCCGGCGGTGATGCCGAGGCCGGCCTTTTCGCTGTGGATCAGGCCGTTGGTGCCGTTCTGTACGCCTTCGGAGGCGGTCAGGCTCAGGCCATCGTTGGCGGCCAGGGTGCCGCTGTTCTGGTTGTCGATGCTGGTGGCGAACACCGTCAGCAAGCTTTGGCTTGCGAGCTTGCCGCCCTGGTTGTCGAGGTGGGCCGCACGCTGGACCAGCAAGGGCCCGACACTCGCCAGCTTGCCGTTGCGGTTGATCAGGTCACCGAGCAAATCCAGGGTAAGCGTGCTGGCGCCGGTGAGGTTGCCGGCACTGTTGTCCAGGGTATTGCCGTGCAGGGTGAATGCGCCCGTGCTGTCGATGATGCCGCCCTGGCTGTTGTCCAGCAGGCCGCTGACGTTGAGGGTTTGAGTACCGTCGCTGAGCAATTGGCCCTTGTTGCGGTTATCGAGGCTGCCGGCGGTGATGTTCAGCGCTTGCTTGGCGCTCATGCTGGCGCCTTGGTTATCCAGGTCTTGGGCGACGGTCGCGGTCAGGTTGCGATTGGCGATTACGGTGCCGGTGTTGGTGATCTGCTGGCTGTCGAGCGTGACGTCGCCCCCGGCGTTGCGGGTGTTGTCGGCGTTGACCCCGGCTTCGATGATGCCGTTGTTGGTCAGCTTGCCGTTGCTCGCGAGGGTGATGCTGTCACGGGCGGCGAGGCTCTTGCGGTTTTTCAGCTCGCCCTTGGTCTTTGCCTTCAGGGTGGTGCCGGCGTAGACCGGGCCCTGGGCATCCAGGCTTGCCGCCTTGATGTCCACCGCACCGCTGGAGGCGGCCTGGGCCATGCTCAGGTGGCCGTTGACATCGAGTTGGATATCGCCGCCGCTGGCGGCCAATGTGCCGTCGAGCTTCACGCCGACGCCGGCCTCGGTGCCCACCAGCTTGATGGCGCCGGCGTACATGCCGCCGAGCGCCGACGAGTCGATCGCCAGCTCCGGCTTGGCGCTGCCGTCGTCGGCGCGCGCGGTGGTTTTCAGGCTTTTGGCATCGACGTCATTGCGACCGGCGATCACCGTAAGCTCGCGTGCATTGATCTGCGCGTTGATCTTGGCCGAACGGGTGATGATCTCGAAATGGTCGACGTTGCTCGCGTTCAAGCCCTTGCCGTCGATGGTCACCGCACCGCCATCCACCTGGTAATGGTCCAGGCGGCCGACTTTGTCGATAACTGGCTTGCCGGTGGTCAGGGTGACATTCGGGGTGTTGATAAAACCGCAGCCGTTGCAGCTGATGCCATACGGGTTGGCGACGATCACCTTGGCCGACTGGCCCGCCACTTCGGTGTAGCCGCGCAACTGGCTGGGGCTGCCGCCGTTGACTTCGTTGAGGATGACATTCGCAGCGCCGCCCTTGAGGTTCGGGTTACCGACGATGATCCCGCCCAGTTGCGTGTTCTGGACCATGCCCGTGGCGTTGTTGAGGATCACGCCATTGGGGCCGACGTTGTAGTCCTGGAACTGGTTATGGGACAGGCCGCTGCCATTGGGCGTGGCGATGTTCACCACCGGCACGCCGTTGCCCGCCTGGCCGACGGTCGTGCCCGGACCGCTGACCACGATGCCGTCGGCCTGGGCCAGCAGCGGCTGCCAGAACAGCGCATTGGCCAGGATCAGGGCCAGGCCACGCTGGGACAGGGTTTTCAGGGCAACAACAGGGCGAACGTCCATATTCAGAATCTCACGGCAGCGGCGTTGAATTACAGGAAGAAATCCAGGCGGAAGTAGATCGGCGCTTCGCGCTCGGTCACCACGCCAGGTCGCTCCAGGGAATGGGCAAACGTCACACTGGTGCTGACGTATTTGCCCCGCGCGAACAACTCAACGGAGTTGCTCGACACCCGGCCATGCTGGGTGTCGTTGTAACGGTCATTGCGAATCACGCCCTGGTCGTAACCGACGCCGGCGCCGTATTCGAGCAAGGCCGGGCGCAGCCAGCCGACCGTGACCGGACGGGTCCAGCGCAGGTCGTTGCGCCAGTAGCCGCCGCTGTCACCGTTCAGTTGCTGGTCCTTGAACCCGCGCACCGAGTAGGAGCCGCCCAGGCTCATGCGTTGCGACGGATACAACACATCTTCACTGCGCTGCCCGGTGGCCAGGCTGGTGAAACTGAACGACTCGCCCCACAGCGTGAACGGCTGCAGGTAGCTGGCGGTGGCTGTGTATTTACGGTAGCGAGGGGTGGGCGTGAGGTTGCCGAAGCCGTCGCGACGCTGTTCGTCGCGCTGGGCATCGAAGGCGCCGATGCCGTTTTGCATGCCAACGTCCAGGTTGACGAAGGCACTGGCGATCCGCCGCCCGTGGCTGAGGCCGACCTGGAACTCACTGAGGCGGTTGCTGCTGACGCCCAGGCGCTCGTCGTTGATGTAGTTGTTGGTGCGCAAATGAGTGAGGCCGACGTTGACCGAAGTCTTGCTCACGTCATCGCGATGCACTACGCGCTCGGCGCGCAGCTGGTGGTTCTGGCTGTCGCCCGTCTGCTTGTATTTGTAGCCCTGAAGGTCACCTGGCGTGCGGTAGTCGCTTTCACTGTAGCTGTAGCTGAAGTTCCACCAGCCCCACGGCAGGTTGTAGTAGAGCATGCTGCTTTTCGAGGTTTTCTGGTGGTCGCTGATCGCGTCGTGGCCGCCGCGCACTATCAACTGGTCAGCCAGGCCCAGCGGGCTGTCCCACTCCAGGCCCGCGCCCCATTGCTGTTCGCCGGTGCTTTTCTGCCCGTCATTGTTGCGCGACAGGCTGGCGCGCCAGGGCTTTTGCGGCTGGTTTTTCACCACCACTTCGCTGCCGCCGACCTGCCTGCCGGGGATCAATTCCATCTGCGCCTGCTTGGACGGCAAGCGGCTGAGCTGGTCCACCAGTTGCTCGACTTCGCGCAGGTTGAGCGCCTCGCCGACCTTGCCGGGAAACGCCATGGCCAATTCACGGTCGGTCACGCTGCTGCCCTCGGCGCCCTTCAGGCCTTCGAGCTTGCCTTCCACCACCAGCACCTGGAGGTGACCGCTGGAGAGGTCTTGTTGCGGCAGGTAGGCGCGGCTGGTGACCCGGCCCTTGGCGATGTAATAGTCGGTGATGACCTTGAGCAGTTCATTGAGCTGTGCCACGCCCAGGCACTGGCCGATATAGGGCTTGAGCAGGCGCGTGCGGTCGGCGGCGGACAGGCTGTCGGCGCCCTTGAGTTCGATGTCCTGGATCGGGAAGCAGCGGGTATCGACGGGCGTGGCCGGCGCCTGGGCCTTGGTGTCTTTGCCGGGCAGGTCCTGAAGTTCTTCCAGGCGCCGGCGCTGCTCTTCGAGAAGGCGGTTCTGGCGGTCGCGAATCAGGTCCTGATCCCCTGGCGTAGGGGCGGCCATGGCACTGTTCATACTCAAATAAGCGAGCAGGAAAGTACACAGCAAATACCGAGTCCGTGGCGATAACAAAAACATGTTCGATCCGTCGAAAATCAAGGGGCGGCAAACTAACATCGAACTTGCGCCAACCCAAGAAACTGGATTAGTTGCACAGCCGTACTAGCTACTCACTTAACCTATTGATTAATAACAACTAAAAATCATCAAAAAGAAATACAGCCTGTGACTGGCAGTATTATTCCGACAAGCGGCAATAGTTTTGATGGCGATTCGTCGGAGAACTTGAAAGTTGCCATTAGTTAGCCATCAAGTTCTTGCCGAGATAAGTTAGTACCGGAAAAGGCAGAAAAGTTCGCGGCGTTTTTGTGAATTGGATCCCACTTATCGGTATTAACCAAGAGTGTTCCCACATTGCGCGGGAACACTCTCCAGCGTAAATCCTAGCTGGCGTCTTTGTTGCGATCCTGGCCAGGCACCAGGGTCAGCCCCGGCTTTTCCACATCCCGCGAGACATGGGATTTGACCTCCGCCACACCGCCGTCGTCGTCATTGTGGATCACCAGCACGCCAGGCCGGCGCAGTTGCTCCAAGTCGCCCTCGCCGAGGCTGAAACTGTCGCTCAGGTTCTGGTCGGTGAGGGCCTTGGCCTCGGCGCGACGCTGGGCGAACTTGCGGCCTCGGCGTTGCTGGTAGCGCGCCCAGCTGATCAGGATCACGGCGTTGAACAAGGCAATCCACAGGTAAACCTGCAGGGTGTTGAGCGCCGCAAAAATCGGCGCCTCGATACGTGGACCGCCGTGGGTGTCGAGCATCGAGGTAATCCCGCGTGCCAGTAGCCAGATCAAGCCGGCCCAGGCCATCAGGGTCAACAGCACATCGATGATCCACATCACGGAGCGTTGGCGGGTTCTGACCAGTTTCATGCTCACGCCTCCTCTTCAAGGGGTTTGATACCGCGATCCGGGCTGACCCAGCGGGCGCGCTTCTGGTGCTGGTTGAACAGCACCTTGGGGAAACTGACCAAAGTGGTGAACAGGCTGACCAGCCAGAACACCATCGGGTACCACACGGTCCAGAACAGGGTTTTCCACAGGTCTTTCTCGTAGCGCCGGTCAATCAGGATGCTCACCGCAAACTGCACCAGGCACACCATCGCCAGCACCAACCCGGTAAACGCCGGCGGCACCAGGGAGTCCACGGTAATTGCCTGTGGCAGCGGGATGAATTTACCCACGCCCCAGAAGATCACCGACAGCAGGAAGGTGAAGGCCCATCCTGTGGACAGGCAGTACTCGAACAGCAACGGCCACAGGTAGCGATGGCGCCACTGCCAGATGCCACGGATATTCTTGAACAGCACCTCGGCGCCGCCCTGGGCCCAGCGCAGGCGCTGCTTCCACAGGCCGCCGACGGTTTCCGGCATGAGGATCCAGCACAGTGCACGCGGCTCGTAGAAGATGCTCCAGTGATCGAGCTGCAGCTTCCAACTGACGTCGATGTCCTCGGTGATCATGTCGGTGCTCCAGTAGTCGATGCGGTCCAGCGCTTTCTTGCGAAACGCCACCACCACACCCGACACCGTGAAGATCCGCCCGAACACCCGCTGGGTGCGCTTGATCAAGCCGATGATCGACGAGAACTCGCCCACCTGCACCCGCCCGATCAGCGTCGAGCGTGTGCGAATCCGTGGGTTGCCGGTGACGGCGCCCAGGCGCGGGTTGTCGAGCATCGGCGCAACCATGTAGGCCGCCGCATTCTTATCCAGCAACGCGTCGCCATCGATGCACACCAGGTATTCGCTGCGCGCGGCCACGGCGCCCATGCGCAACGCCACCGCCTTGCCCTGGTTCTGCGCCAGGTGCAATACGCGCAGGCGGGGCTGCTGCAAGGCCAGGGCGTCCAGTACTGCGGCGGTGTTGTCGGAGGATCCGTCGTTGACCGCAATCACCTCGATATTCGGGTACACCTGGGCCAGCGCGGCCTCCATGGTGTCGGCGACGTTATCGCCCTCGTTGTAGCAAGGGATGATGATCGAGATCAGCGGGTTGCCGGCCAGCACCGGCGCCGGGGTGTCTTCTTCCCACGGCCAGTGGCGCTCCCAGTGCAACCAGAAATACAGCCCGCCGGCGATCCACAGCGCCGACATGAACAGCGGGTAGAAAAACACGAAGTCCATCAGGAACTGCCCGGTGACCAGGAAGATCAGGCCCAGGGGCACACCCAACACCAGTGCCAGCACGAATAACGCCAGGATTCTGTCGAACATGGTCAAGGGTTCCATTGGTTGGAAAGGGCCGGACGCACTGTCTTCAGATCCGGCGAGTTTTCCAGGAAGTTGTCCGGGTAATAACCAAAACTCGTGACCCCCTGGCGTTTGAGTACACCCATCCACTGTGCCATCTGCGCCCCGTCGATATCGGGCGCGGCCTGGGTGCGCCAATCCTTGGCTTGCAGTTCGAATACGGTCCGTTGCAGCGCACCGGGGCGCGCCTTGACCGTGGCGACCAATTTTTCCAACCAGGCATTGGAGTTCTTCAGCGTTTCGCCTTCCATCAGCGGCATGGCCATGGGCGCGGTCCAGTCGTAGGTCTGGAGGAAGTCATCGAGGTTCTGCGCGAACCAGGCTTCGC
The DNA here is from genome assembly GCF_029959745.1 of Pseudomonas sp. PS01298. Taxonomy (NCBI): domain Bacteria; kingdom Pseudomonadati; phylum Pseudomonadota; class Gammaproteobacteria; order Pseudomonadales; family Pseudomonadaceae; genus Pseudomonas; species Pseudomonas sp. PS01298. Next base: position 79,460 of record NZ_JASCPP010000015.1, read on the forward strand.
TGCCGGGGTTGAGCATCGGCTCGGCGAAGATATTGCGCGCGGTCTGCACCTGCGGCCCACGGATGGCGCGGACCTTGGCAGTCAGCTCCTGGGTGAAGTCGATCAGGTAGCGACTCTTGAAGCGTGTCCAGCGTTGCATCACGGCCGGGTCGGCGCGCAGGGCAGCGATGGTGTCGGGCAGGCCGTTGGCGGCGTAGGCCTTGAGCGCCGCCGGGCTCGCGTCTTCGAAGTCCGAGAGGATCGCATCGTCGTGGAACAGCACGCCGTCGACAGCGGTGTTGCGCGCCAGGTCTTCGTAGATCTCGCCGATCTGCTGGCGCACTTTCGGATCGAACGGCGACAGGCGCTTGTACTGGTCCGGATCAAGGCCGAGCTGGCCGGTCTTCGGGTCCCAACGGGTGACGCGCGGCAACGCCGGGTCGAGGGCAAAACTGAGCACCGGCATCCACGCGAAGATCGCCACATGACCACGGGTGCGCAGTTGCCAGGTCACGCGGTTGAACAGGTCGCGGCGCACCGGCAAGTGGCGGTTGGGGAAGTACAGCGAATGCACCAGGCCGTCGCCCTTGGGGTCGGCGAAGGCTTGCAGGAACACGGTACTCACGCCCATGTCCACCACGCGCTGCACCAACTGGTCGAGGTTGCGCGCCTCCTGGGCCGGGTCAGGGTCGTAGACGTTGTCGAGGTCGACATGCAGCACGCGCATCGAGGCCTTGGTCTCGGTGCCGACAATCGCGTTGGCGTAGTGCTCGCCATCCGGGTCGGACGCCACCAGAAAGCGCGGGCTGCTCTTGAGGTTGGCGAGATCGTCGAGGCCGTCGTCCAGGGTCAGGGCCATCTGGTAGCCCTGCTCGCCCACAACGGCCAGGGACGTGCCATCGGCGGCGCCATAAGGCCACACCCACACACGCGGCGCCTTGCCGGTGACGGCGCGCAGCTTGTTGGAGATGGCCGTCACGTCGGCACGCATCCGCGCCTGGAACTGCGCGTCGGTTTCGTACTTGCCGGTAGCGGCATCGTAGCGCCGTGTGGCGGCGGCGGGCTCCAGGTTGCCCTGGGGGTTGGCCAGGATGCCGGTGTGGCTGGCGTCGGTATGCGCGGCGATTTCCACCAGGCCCGATTGGGAAATCTCCTTCACCTGCTGCCAGGTGAGGAAGTCCGAGCGCGCGCGGGGCGTGCCGGCGAAGTCCACCGGTTTGTTCAGCGGCGTGTCGATCCAATAGCCCACCGGGGCCAGGATCGCCGGCCAATGATAGGCCCGCAGGATCGGCATCACGCGGGTGTAGAAACTCGAATAACCGTCGTCGAAGCTGAGCAGGATGGCCTTGGGCGGTAGCTCGCGCCCACCGCTGCGTGCAGCCAGGATCTGGTCGACGCTGACCGGCTGGTAGCCGTTCTCGCGCAGCCAGGCCAATTGGTCGATCAACCGCTCGGTGCGCACCGCCACCACCGCCTGGTCCGGGTCGCGATCCTCGACATCGTGGTAGGCGATGCCGAGGAAATGATTCTTCGGCCACGGCGCCTCATTGGGCGGCGTCGGCCGCTCGGCGGGTGGGGTGTAAGGCGCGGGTTGCTGGGCGCAGGCACTGGCCAGCAATACACCCAGGACCAACAAGCAACGGCTGAGGACGGTCATGGTCAGGCTCTTCTAGAAACGGTAAGTGAGGTCGACGAGCAGGCGCAGATCGCGTTCGCGATCGCCGTCATAAGGTCGGCTGATCAAGCTCAGGTTGGCGCCGGCTTCCAGCACGTCATTCCAGCGGATGCGTTGGCCGTAGCCGATCAGGCCGACCCCGCCGGTGGAGTAGTCGCGCTGGCTATAGGTACCCGCACCGACCTGGAACTGCTGACTCCACTGGGTCTCGTAGCGGTGATAGAGCACATGATTGACGGTGACGCTGGGCAACACGCTGAGGTCCGACTTGGGGTTGAAGTACACCGTGTCGTCCTTGGTGTTGCGGCTCGCGCCGACCTCCAGGCCCAGGTCGACTTGCACATGGGGCGAGCTGTAGATGCCCTCGCGGCCGGTGAGCAAGGCTTCGAGCCGATTGTTGCCGTCGCTGAAGTGGGACGGGCTCAGGGACAGTTTCCACTCGCGGCTTTCATTCGCGCGCCAGCGGATAAAGCCGCTGCCGCCGTTGGCGGTGACGTCGGCGTTCAACGCCCGCAACGGCGTGGTAGCCAGCAGGTAGCCGAGGCTGCCGCCGTATTGCCAGTTGTCGTTGATGTCGCGGGTGATCGACACCGCGGCGCCTTGCTTGGAGCCGTAGCCGTAGGAATGGTTGGAGACTTCAGCCTCCAGGGTCATGTCGCGGGTGCGCTGCTCCACGCCAACCCGCTGGAAACGGTGCTGGCCGGTGCCTTCGGTGAAGTCGGCGGTGGCATAACCGGCGCCGGCGAACACGCGCCAATCTTCATTGATGGGCGGGCTGTAGAGCACGCTTTCGATGCCCCAGTCGCGGCTGCCCGCGACCGCGCCCACGTCGTCATTGCCGCCACCGCCGTAGCTTTTACCGGTGTAGGCCTCGACACGCAGCTCGGCCATGTCGTGTACATCGCGCAGGCGGCTGAGGCGCTGCACCTGGCGGTTGTCCGGGTTGCGCGCGAGCACGTCGTCGGTCAGCGCGTCCATTTGCCGCCATTCCTGCAGATCCATCGCGGTGTAGGCCTGGCTCACTTCCAGGCCGATGTCGCGCGGCGCCTGGGCTTCGGTTTCCTTGAGGCTGCCCTCGGCCCGACGCGGCCATTCACGGGCGCGGTACATATCGGCCTGGGCCAGGCGCAAGCCGACGTTGCCCGGGGCCTTGGCCACCAGCGCTTCGAGGCCGGCTTCACTGCCTGGCAGGTCGCCGCCGTAAGTGCCGGCCTGGGCCGACAGTTGTTGCGCATCCATCCAGCTGTCGTTGGGGTTGCCGATCGGCAGGCCCTTGAGTTCCACCCGTGGGTTCTGGCTGTCGGCCAGGTTGCTGGCGACCTCGCGCGCTTCCATCACCTTGTCGCTCTCGAGCAAGGCATAGAACAGCGCGGTGCTGTCTTCGACATGGTCCGCCGGGTCGGCGTCCGGCGCCGTGATGGCCTGGCGATAGAGTGGCTCGGCCTTTTCCGGCTCGCGCTGGTCGAGGTAGGCGGCGGCGACCCAGCGCACGGCATACGTCGGCAACTGCACGCCTTCGCTCTTGAGGGTTTCGTACTCGCGAATGACCTGCGCCATGCGCGCACGGGCCTTGAGTGCACCGAGGCGGTCGATGCGCCAGCGCACGACGTCGTCATGCGCAGTGGGGTCCGGGGTCCAGCGAGCGAGCAGCTTGTCGTAGTCCTGCAGCGCCCGGTCGGCGATGACATAGCGTTCCTGCTCCGTGCGCGTAGCGAACTCGGCCATGCGCACACGCTCGGCCGCCACGTCGCCTTCCAGGCGGCGCTGGGTGACATCATCCAGCAGGCCCGGACGCTTGGCCGACAGGCGCAGCGCGGCTTCCGGCAAGCGCGCCTTTTGCAGGGCGACGATGTACTCGCGAGCGACTTCCGGCTTGTCGCCGGTGCGGATAAACGCCTGGTCGAATTCGAACAGCGCGTCGTAATTGAGACCGGCACGGGTCAGCGCGTAGCCCAGCGCCATGCGGCGGTTGGGATCGTCCGGCTTGGCCGCCACCAGCGCGCGGGTGCGCTGCACGGCTTCGTTGGCCTGGCCGCCGTCGGCCTGGGTGAGCGCAAGGCCCAGTTGCAGGTCGACATTGTTCGGTTCACGCAGCAGCGCGCGGCGATAGACTGCCTCGGCCTGCGCCCACTGCTTCTGGTTGCGATAGGTGCGCGCAACGGTGGCCAGCGCCTGGGAAGTCAGGTTGCGGTTCGCGCCCTGGGCCTCGTACACCTTCAGCACTTCAGCGTCTTGCCCGGCCCAGCCGGCGATCACCAGATGGTCACTGATCTGGCCTGGCGTCTGGCGCTCGGCGGGCCATTGGCGCAGTTGCGTGAGGGCGGGAGTGAAGTTGCCGTTGCGCGCCTGAATGATCAGGGCGTCATAGGCCGCATCGGCCATGGCGAAGGTGGGGACCAGCAATTGGCTGCACAAGGCGACCCCGATGAGCAGTCGCAACCGTCCTGTGGCACTGAGTGGTAGGTTTCGCAACATATCGTGAGCTTCCTTACACACGGAAAGCTGTAACGATAGGTGGTCCTGAGCAATTTGCCTCAGGGTGTCGGCGTCTCGTGACCCGACCTAGCTTTCCTGTAGGAACTATCCCCGACGCTTGTATCGAAATGGACATTTCAGAACAATTGTTCAGAATTGCTGCAGATTCTGAAAAGCGAATGGGGGAGCGGGGTTGCGTGCGATAAGGGGGTGACGGCAAGGCTACGCGCCGACCGTTTGACCCTTATCGCAGGCAACCCC